>CAYWND010000160.1:0-6606 GCA_964459085.1 uncultured Oceanibium sp.
AACGTGCTAGTTCGTCTGGTGGACGGTATCGTTGGCATTATTGCACCACGAAAGAACTGGGACCGATTTGAAGTTGAAACCGATTTCGCGATTGCGTCGGTCCGCTCGACAGAGTGGGTTGTAAGAACCAGAGCTTCAGGGGGTGCAACCGTATTTGTCGAGTCAGGAAGCGTCGAGGTTCGCACAGACTCAAACCGCGCCAGTCTTGGCGAAGGCCAGGGCATCGATGCGCTACCCGACGGAACGTTGACCACGGCCCGCCGTTGGGCCGACGCGAGCGTGATTGAAATAAGAAGATTACTCAGGTTCTCTTGGGAGTAGACGTGACCAAGGCAACCCTGCGGAGCGGAAGGCGGTCCGTCCGGATTGCAGTGTTGGTTCTCGTCGCCACCCTCTTTTCTGCGTGGCGTGTGATCTTCGGAGATCCTCTGACCGACGCGCTGGAAGACTGGGCAATTGACCTGCGGTTTAGCTTGCGCGGAGAGTTAGCGCCGCCTGATAACCTTCTCATTCTCGCCTTCGACACTCCGGCCGTTGAGCGACTGGGATGGTCGCCACCACCCCGAGATGCGATCGCCGCCGTGGTCGAGGCTGCGTTGGATGGAGGCGCAGCATCTGTTTCAGTTGATATGTTGTTTGTCGAACCCGGAACCGCCGATGCTCAGTTGAGCGCCGCCTTGGCAAAAAGCCCGAACGTTTTCCTTGCGACGGCGACCAGGCGCGGCGAACCAGGGCCAATATCGCCAGGACTGAGATCCGCGCTCGACCGAAGTGCGTTTTCCATAGTCGTGAACGCCCCGCCGACCTCTGATTCCGTCCGCTTGTTGGCGCCGACAGATACCTTGATTGCGGACGGGCGGCTGGCGCATGTCAATCTCGTCCGCAGTTTCGATGGTGTAGCGCGGCGCGTTCCACTGCACGTCCGGGTGGACAACCAGACTTTCCTGCCGTCGCTTGGTCTGGAAGTTGCGCGCGCCGAAATTGGTCTTGGGCGGGGCGAAGTCATTCTCAGACCCGGCCACAGTGTCACCCTCGGTTCCCAGACGATCCCTACGAACCGACAGGGTGCGATTCCGATCAATCACTATGGGGCGGCGGGCCTCATCCCAACAACCGGCGTGCTCGACATCCTCGACGCCAAGACCCCTGATGATGTGTTCTCCGGGAAAAATGTATTCATCGGGGTTACGGACGACAGCTTTTCAGACACTTTCGCGACTCCATTTTCATCCCGCACACCGGGCGTCGAGATCATGGCGACGGTTGCGGGCAATCTCGCGAGTGGCGAGATACTCCAAAGGTCTTATGCCGCAAAGGGAGTGACAATCCTGGCCGCAATAACCTTGGCCCTGGCAATTGGCCTTGCAGCCAATGCAGCGTCCTTGTCCGTCTCTGTCGCCACGGCCCTCGTCACTTGGGGTGCCGCCGCCGCCTTGATCCACATTTCATTTGCCCACGCCAATGTGGTGGTCGATGTTGTCTCTCTGGGTTTCGCGCTCGTGCTTGCCACTGCATTCGGAACCCACTCTGTCTTTAGTCGTTCACAGCGAGATGCTGAAAGTTTCGCCAGGGAACGCCGAAACCTTGCCCGATATGTCTCTCCTCTTCTTGCAGATGAACTCGCCGCGACAAAAACACCTGACTTTGACCGGCGAGAACAAGCGGCGACGGTTCTTTTTGCTGATCTCGCAGGCTTTACGGCGTTCTCACAGTCCCGGTCCTCGGACGAGGTTGCAGGGCTTGTGCATCGGCTCCACCGTTTCTACGAAAGCAAAGCAGAACGGCATGATGGCGTGATCATTAGCTTCGAAGGTGATGGCGCGATGATTGTTTTCGGTCTCCCAAGTCCAGCGCCCGACGACCCCGTCAGAGCACTGAGCTGTGGTCGGGATCTTGTCGAGGGTATCGGTGCCACCGCCGAATTCGCATCGGACGGCCTGGAGTTTCACCTGCGGGTAAGCGGGCATCACGGGCCTGTATCCGCAGCAGTTGTCGGCGGAGACCGCCATGCACATGTGACGTTAAGTGGTGACACGGTAAATGTTGCGGCCCGTTTGCAGGACGTCGCAAAAGCCAAGGGTGCCGGGTTCGTTATTTCCGATGATTTGCGCAGGGCCGCTCTTGCCGGTGGTGCGGGAGAGAGTGAAACAACCGGTATTGACCTTGGAATCGTCAAACTGCGGGGGCGCGAGCGCGCGGTGAACGTGTGGTCTGTCTAGCATCGCATGATGCCCAGTCACGGTTGCCAGCACCGTAGAACACACACCGCAAATGCAGATCAGCGGCTAAGGACCGAAGAAAGCAAGAC
Organism: uncultured Oceanibium sp.; assembly: GCA_964459085.1. Taxonomy (GTDB): domain Bacteria; phylum Pseudomonadota; class Alphaproteobacteria; order Rhodobacterales; family Rhodobacteraceae; genus Halovulum. The sequence goes on from CAYWND010000160.1 coordinate 2,309, forward strand.
GCTGGCATTTGCAGTTAGCATCTAGCAGCCACTCTCTGATGGGGGTGATTTTGTAAGCAAAACATAGGCCATCTAGCAGCTAGGGCCTGTAGAGGTATTTCAGACGGACTTTGGTTCGTGAGTCACTGGGTCCGCCCCGTCGGGGCTCACCCCAAACTTGTTATGCTTCCAATCGGCTGACGGAAGGCAATATTCGGTCAGTTTGCCTGTGACTTCTCCTGGATCGCGGCGGCGGCCCCTGCGGCCTTTGCCGCCTGTTCCGCCAAAGCCTCGTCACCCGCGGCTGCCTCGGGAAGGGCAACGCGGACTTCTCGGCGGGCAAACGGGATGCCGGCCTCGTCCAAAGCATTGCGCACACGGGTGAAGATCTCTTTTCTGATCTCGAACTGCTTGCCTGGCTTGACCATGAACTTTCCGCGGATCGTCATGCCCACGTCGTCGATGGACAGAACCCCCTGCGACTTGAATGGCTGCAGGAAGTACTCGCCATACTCGGGATGATCCAGAAGCTCTACACCGATCTTCTTGAAGATCTTGCGGATCCGTTCTGGGTCGGCGTCGAAGGGGAAGATGAACGGCAGCTTCATGATCCCCCAATCGCGCGAGTAGTTCTTCAGCGACGCGATCTCGCCATAGGGCAGGGTGAAGACCGGGCCGTTGTGGTGGCGCAACTGCATGGACCGGATCGAGATCTTTTCGACCGTGCCCTTGGCCGAACCCGTTTCAACGTACTCGCCCTTGCGGAACGCATCATCGATCAGAAAGAACGCGCCCGAGACGACGTCGCTGACCAGTTTCTGCGCTCCAAAGCCAATCGCCAGACCCGCGATCCCGGCACCCGCCAAAAGCGGCGTGGTGTCTATCCCAAGCTCGCTGAGGGCGATCAGGCCGAAAACAACCACGATCGAGGTCTGAAGGACCAAGCGGAACAGCGGCAGCACCGTCGACAGGCGCGACGCACCCGCGCCGCCGATCTCGCCCGCGCCTTCCGCGTTCGGATCGCCGCCAGCGGCGCTGAATTCTGCCGCAAGTCTGCGGTTGATCAACAGCGTGGCAACCTCCCACGCCAGATATCCCAGGATCAGAACAAAACTGACCTCAAACACCGCCTCGACGACGGTACCTGCGGCCCCGGCATTGGCCAGCATCTCGGGCGACAGGTTCCACGCCCCGGCAATCAGGAACAGCACCAATCCAAAGACAATCACGCGCCCAATGCGTTTGTAGGCCGATTTCGTCGCCGAATAGGCAATGCGCGCAACCTCGCCCTCGCCCTTCATCGCGGGGGTCAGGTGGTGCACCAGGGCGCGAATGACTGTATCGAAGGCTGGCGCCAACAACAGCAAGACCATGGTTAGACGGTGCGCGCCGCCTGTAATCAGCTCGATGGCACCGTAGCTCAGGATCGTTGAAACCAACCACCACATGGCGAAAACGACTGTGATCGCGAACACTGGATATGCCCGTGCCACACGCTCCTCCAGGGCCGTGACTTCGTCCCCGGGCCCACGCATCATCGAGACCAGCCCGTCCCATGCCCGCCAGATGATCCAGGCGAGATAGATTCTCAAGGCGAGGTCGAACAAGAACCCCAACCCGATCTCGCCCTCTTGCCGCTCTATCCTCAGGTTGAAAGCAACGAATATGCTCAGCAATCCTGACACGACCGCCAGCCCGACCAGATGACGTGACAGAAACCGAGCCGTCCAGTCATCAGTGTGCACCAGGCGATAGTCAGCAAAGTTCGGTGCCAGCACAAAACGCGATAGGGTATAGATCAGCCGCGGTAGCAGGATAAGGCCATACAGCATAGTATCGCCCATCGGCAGCAGGTCAGCCTCCAGAAGATTGTTCAGCGCAATCACCGCGAAGATATAGAAGACCACGACACCCAACACTTCGCGGACCAGTCTTCGCACCAGGAAGATCACCGATTGCCGAAGGGTCGGGTCGGGAACAACGTCCAGCTTGGGCAGGATACGCAGGAAAAAGCGCCGGATCACCCACTCGGCGGCGAGGCCGATGGCGATGGCCGCCAACACAATTCCGAAAAGCCCCCCCCAGCCCGACGAGCCAAATGTTTGGTGAAAGTCCTCGAATGCACGTGTCTGAAAGGCCAGGGCCGAAGGCAGGTTGGTGATCCCGTAGACGATCACACCGAATGCGCCGATCGTCGCGTGATGGAAAAACTCGCCGAAACTGGCGGTTGTCTCGGGCGCCGCTTCTACCGCGTTCGCATTCAACTGGTCGAGAAGGAGCGTTCGCACCTCTTCATCGGTCAATCGCGATACCAGCGCATCGATGGCCTCAGGCGTCAGGTCCGCTGCATCGATAGTCGCGCTTTCAGGCTCGCTGCCGGACAACACCGACACCTGAGCCGCAGCGGGCAGTACGGCCCAGACCGCAAGCACAAGGCAAAGCAAAGCTGCAATCAAGGTCTTTTGCATGGCCGGTCTTCCCAAATCGATGTCCCCGAAGGCCATAGACCAACTTTCGCCCTACCAGCGCAAGAAATTCCGTGCAATCCGGGTTGCTACAACGGCTGGTCGCGGCCTCCAGATCAGGACACGGCGGCCATTTCTGTGTTCACGCCTTGCGGGCGGCGCCGGACAGGTCGGTCAGGATCGGGCAATCGGGCCGGTGGTCCCCGTGGCAAGCCTCGACCAGATGCGAGAGCGTCTCACGCATCGCTTCAAGTTGCGCGATCTTGTCGTCGATCTCGGCCAGATGCTCTTTGGCGATGGCCTTCACCTGGGCACTTGCACGGGTCTCGTCCTCGTAAAGGCTCAGCAGCATTCGGCAGGCCTCGATGGAAAAGCCCAGCGTACGGGCGCGGCCCAGGAATGCCAGCTTGTGCAGGTCGGTGTCGCAAAACGCGCGATAGCCATTCTTGCCGCGCTGGGGTCGGATCAGTCCGATATCCTCGTAGTAGCGGATAGTCTTGGGCGGGATGCCCGAACGCTCTGCGACTTCGCCGATGTTCATAGGTCCGACCTCCTATTCGGCAGGTTGGGGGTGCGGCGCCACGCGCCGCGGCTGCACCGGCGCTTCTTCCTGCATCGCGGGTGTGACACGGCGCAATCGCAGCGCGTTGGTTAGGACCGAGACCGAGGACAATGCCATGGCCCCAGCCGCAAACACCGGCGATAACAGCAGCCCGAATACCGGGTACAGCACACCCGCAGCCACAGGGATCAGGGCGACGTTATAGCCAAAGGCCCAGACCAGGTTCTGGCGGATATTTGTCATCGTCCGCGCCGAGACCACCACGGCATTCAAGACCCCCCGCAAGTCACCGGACATCAGCACCACATCAGCCGATTCGATAGCCACATCCGTGCCGGTACCGATCGCAATGCCGACATCGGCATGGGCAAGCGCGGGCGCGTCATTGATACCGTCCCCGACAAAGGCAATCTTTCGGCCCCCGGACCTTAGATCTTCCAGCGCAGCGACCTTGCCCTCGGGCAGCACCCCGGCGATCACATGGTCGATCCCGGTCTCGCGGGCGATGGCTTGGGCCGTCTCGGGCTTGTCCCCGGTGACCATGGCCACCTGCAGACCCCTCTGGTGCAAGGCTTCGATGGCCGCGCGGCTGGCGGCCTTTATAGGGTCTGCCACCGCGACTACAGCAGCCAGTTTGCCATCCACGGCGGCATAAAGCGCCGTGCGGCCACGACTGGCCAGATCCCGTTCGGTCGACGCCAACGCGGCAGTATCGATGCCCTCGCGCATCATGAATCGGTCGGCCCCGACCGATACGTCCTGACCCTCGACGTTCGCCGCGACACCATATCCGGTGATCGACCTGAACCCGGTCGCAGCAAGGCTGGTGATCCCCTCGCTTTGGGCGCCGCGGACTATGGCCTCGGCTATGGGATGCTCGGACTGCGCTTCGACGGCGGCGATCAGGCCGAGCACGTGATCCCGCGCGAACCCGTCGGCCACGACCAGATCGGTCAGCGTGGGCCGACCTTCGGTCACGGTCCCGGTCTTGTCCAGGGCGACCACATCGACTTCGGCCAGGGTCTGCAAGGCATCGCCCTTGCGGAACAGCACGCCCATTTCCGCGTCGCCAGGCCCATTGCGCAAGGGCAGGCGATGATCAGGACGGACACGCCCGCGACCAGTGCCATGGTCAGTGCCGGATCCGGCCCGACCACCAACCAGACCAGCACGGTCACAGCGGCCAGCGCCAGAACCCCGGGCACAAACCACAGGGTCACACGATCCACCAGTCCCTGGATCGGCAACTTGGCACCCTGCGCCTCTTCGCCGATGCGAATGATCTGGGCGAG
>CAYWND010000161.1:0-6584 GCA_964459085.1 uncultured Oceanibium sp.
AGCCGCCCGGACATCCAGCTTGTCTTCGGTGACCGATACGAGATCCTGGCCACCGTTCTGGCGGCAACAGTTGCGACCGTGCCGGTGGCTCATGTTTTCGGGGGGGACGTGACCGAAGGTGCGATCGACGACGCGATCCGCCACGCAATCACGAAACTGGCGTCAGTGCATTTCGCGACCAATCAGGACAGCGCCGACAGGATCCTACAGATGGGCGAGGATCAATCGCGGGTGCACAATGTCGGCTCGACAGGCATCGACCGCATCCTGGACCTCGCACCCCTGCCCCATGACGATTTTTTCGCCTCGGTCGGTCTGGCCCCGCGCGCGTCCAACATAGTCATCACGTTTCATCCCGAAACCCTTGCAGAGGGCACCGTCGCCCATGCCAGGGCGATGCTGCAAGCGCTGGACCAGTTCCCGGATGCGGGCCTGATCTTTACAGGATCCAATGCCGATCCGGGTGCGCGGAACATCGATGATCTTGTAACGCAGTACGCAGAGGCTCGGGACAACGCGGTTTTCCACGCCTCATTGGGATCGCAGCGCTATTTCTCGGCGCTGACACACTGCGATCTTGTGGTTGGAAACTCGTCCAGCGGCATTATGGAGGCACCCAGTTTTAATCTGCCCACCGTCAATATCGGTGACCGCCAGGCGCGTCGCCCCCGTGCGACTTCGGTTATTGATTGCCCGCCACAGGTTGCGGCAATCGTAAAGGCCATCCGTGCAGGCCTTGCGCTGGAGTGCAGGGATGTGAAAAACCCATACGGAGACGGGCACGCCGCAGATCGAATTGTCGCGATCTTGGCTGCGATCGCGCGGCCCGAAGCGCTGGTTAGGAAATCATTCGTGGATCTGCCGTGACCGCACATACGACCAAGACCACAATTATCGCCGAGGCCGGCGTCAACCACAACGGCAGCCTGGAGCTTGCCGTGGATCTGGTCGACAAGGCGGCCGAGGCGGGTGCGGATTTCGTGAAGTTCCAGACGTTCAAAGCGGTCCGTTTGGCGTCGCAGAGCGCCTCGAAAGCTGCCTATCAAAAGACCACGACCGAGGCGACAGAAAGCCAGTTGGACATGCTGCGCAGGCTGGAACTGGCACCCGAGGCGCATCGCTTCCTGATCGACCGCTGCGCCCAGAAGGGCATCGCGTTTCTGTCGACCGCGTTCGATCTGGACAGCCTGGCCTTTCTGGCGGGTGATCTGAACTTGAAGACCCTCAAACTGGGATCGGGCGAGTTGACGAACGCGCCGATCCTGCTGGCCGCTGCGCGCACCGACATGCAGATGATCCTGTCCACGGGCATGGGCTCGCTGGCCGAGGTGGAGGAGGCACTGGGCGTAATCGCCTTTGGGCTGCTTCGGTCCGGCCTGCCCAGTGGGCGCGCGGACTTTGCCAGCGCACTGCTGGACCCCGCGGCGTGGCAGGCCCTGCGCCAGCGCGTGACGCTGCTGCACTGTACGACCGAATATCCGGCCGCGGTCGAAGACACCAATCTGCGGGCGGTTGATACCATGCGCCAGGCCTTCGGGCTGCAGGTCGGGTATTCCGACCACACCGAAGGCAACGCGATGAGCATCGCCGCAGTGGCACGCGGCGCAACCGTCATAGAAAAGCACTTCACCCTTGACCGGTCCATGGACGGGCCCGACCACGCCGCCTCTGTCGAACCGGGTGAGTTAGCCCGGCTGGTTCAGGACATTCGGATGGTCGAGGCAGGACTGGGCAATGGCATTAAGCAACCCAGTGCCGCCGAAGTGCGAAACCGGCCGATTGTACGCAAGAGCCTGCACGCGGCACGCGACATCGCGCAAGACGAGACGTTTGGGCAGGACGATGTTCTTGCCTTGCGTCCTGGCACCGGCATCTCGCCCATGAGCCTGTGGGACTTGCTGGGGCGCAAGGCCGACCGCGACTACAGCGAAGGGGACGACCTGGATGGCGCGCTTTAGGATCGGCTATTTCGGCGACGGTCCCTGGGCCTCGCTGGCCCTGGAGCGGATCAGTGCATCGCGCCCGGATGTCGAAGTGGTGTTCGTGACCCCACGATCCGATACCCGCGACCCGGACCTGCAGCGCCTGGCAGGTGAGATTGGATGCCCGTTCAGGATTTTCGAGAACATCAACGCCAATGATGTGGTTGCCGACCTGCACGCAATGGATCTGGACCTGATCGTGTCGATGTCCTTCAACCAGATCATGAAAAAGGACTTTCTGGGGGCCGCCAGGCACGGCGTGATCAACTGCCATGCAGGCGCCCTGCCCCGCTATCGTGGTCGCAACGTGCTGAACTGGGCGCTGATCAATGGCGAGACCGAGTTTGGTGTCACAGTCCATTTCGTTGATGAGGGGATCGATACCGGCGATATCATCTTGCAGGCAATGGTGCCGATCGCTCCAAGCGATTGCTATGCGGAATTGCTGGACAAAGCCTATGGTGCCTGCGCTGACACCCTGATCGCCGCGATTGACCAGATCGCCCGGGGAACCGCGACACGCACACCCCAACCTGCGACGGGCGGGTTTTATTGTGGCCGCCGCCGTCCCGGTGACGAATGGATAGACTGGACCTGGCCCAGCGAGAGGATCCACAACCTTGTGCGCGGCATCTCGGATCCTGGCCCCGGCGCAAGGTTCTCCATTGGTGAAACGGTCTATGCGGTTCACCGCAGTGTCCTTGTGCCGGATGCCCCTGCCTACATCGGCACACCGGGCGAGGTCGTCGGCCGGACCGGTGACGGTGTTCTGGTCAAGACCGGTTCCAGCGTGATTGGGCTGGCCAGGTGCGTCGACACAACCGAAGATACCGAGCAATTCACGCCTCGCTGGCCGATCGGCACGCGGCTGCTGGGCGCGGTTGAGTATCGCCTGGCGCGGCTGGAGGCAGCGGCAGATATGGGGACAGCCTGGCATGCCTGATCTGAACAGCCTTATCCTGCGCTATCCCGCCACGGTCCACGACGCCCTGGTCAAGATCAACGAGGGCGAACGCCAGATCGCGCTGGTCGTCGATGAAAACGCGCGCCTGATTGCGACCGTGACGGATGGCGATATCCGCCGCGGGCTGCTGCGGGGGGTCGGGTTCGACTCCTCGGTTGACGAGATCATGTGCGTCGACTTCAACGCGGTCGACCAGGGACGTAGCCGCGACCACGCGGTTCGGGTAATGCGCGCCAAGGGTGTGCATCAGATGCCGATTGTCGATCCCCATGGCCGGGTCGTTGAATTGCTGATGATCGACGACTTTCCGTCGTCGCTGCGCCATGACACGCAGGTGATCCTGATGGCCGGGGGATTGGGCACCCGATTGCGCCCGCTGACCGAGGTGGTCCCAAAACCAATGCTGCCCGTGGGCGGGAGGCCGATCCTGGAAAACATTGTCCGGAACTTTGTCGAACAGGGATTCTACCGGTTCACGATCTCGCTCAACTACAAGGGCGACATGATCCGGGACCACTTTGGCGACGGGTCCGACTTTGATGCACAGATCGAGTATGTCGAGGAAAACAAGCGGCTTGGGACCGCAGGGGCGCTGTCCCTGCTGGGAACGCGACCGGAACAACCGTTCATCGTCATGAACGGCGATTTGCTGACATCGCTGCCCTTCGACGCGCTGGTGCGGTTTCATGACGAATCCGGGGCCACTGCCACGATGTGCGCGCGGGATTATCCGATGCAGGTGCCCTATGGGGTGATCGAGGTTGACGGCGACCGCATCACGCGCATCGTGGAAAAGCCAACCTATTCGCACTTCGTCAACGCCGGCATCTATGTACTGTCCCCCGCGGCGTTGGATCATGTCGTTAACGACGAATTTCTGGACATGCCTGATCTGTTCGAACGGATCGGCGCGGCAGGGCATCGCGCGACTGTGTTTCCGATCCAGGAATACTGGATGGACATCGGGCGCCCCGAGGATCTGCACCAGGCCCGCACCGAATTCGATGAACAGTTCGAAGCGCCACGTCCCCCTGGCACCCCCGATGATTGAGCGTGTGCTGATCGCGGGACTGGGTAGCATCGGTCAGCGACACCTTAGGCTCCTCCGCCAGCGTCTGCCGGACGCCAGCTTTATGGCCCTGCGCCATAGCCGGGCGTCGGACCCGATCGCGGGCATCGACGTCACCACGACGTCGCTGGACGACGCCCTGGCCTTCGATCCTCAGATCGCGATTGTCGCGACGCCCGCCCCATTTCATGCGAATACCGCCATCGCCCTGGCCAATCGCGGCGTCCACTTGCTTGTCGAAAAGCCGTTGTCCGACACAGCCCAGGATGCGCGCCGACTGATGCAGGCAGCCGAGGCGTCGGGCGTGGTGCTGCAAACCGGCTATAACCTTCGGTTCAAACACAGCCTGACCCATTTTCGCAAAGCGCTGCATGCGGGCAAAATCGGGCGGGTTGCGTCGATCCGTGCCGAGGTGGGGCAATACCTGCCGGATTGGCGGCCGGGCACGGACTGGCGAACTTCGGTCTCGGCGCGCGGGGACCTGGGCGGTGGTGTGCTGTTGGAACTCAGCCACGAGATTGACTATCTGCGATGGATTTTTGGCGAGGTTCACGAGGCCTCTGCCTGGATGGGGCAACAGGGCGCCTGGGGCTTGGATGTCGAGGACACCGTGCATGCCATCCTGAAGTTCACCGGTCCCATCCCAACTGACCAAACTGGCGCGAGCCCGGTCGCCTCGCTGACGCTGGATTTCATCAGACGCGACACCGTGCGCAGATGCGAAGCGGTTGGCGAGGCGGGCACCCTGACCTGGGACGGGGTCGCGTCCGAGGTTCGGCTAACAGGGCCCGAGGGCTGCGATACGACCCATTTCCCGGCCGACAGGGACCGGGACGCAAGCTATACAGCCCAGCTCGACGCATTTCTGGAACAGATCCGGTCCGGCACGGCGGCGGGCGCGTCCGCTGCAGACGGCGTTGCGGTGTTGGAGATCGCCGACGCAATCCGGCGGTCAAGCGAAACTGGCAGTTCTGTCACACTGCCTGATCAAGCGGGGTGATGGTTCGGTGACGTTGACGGCATTCGTGTTTGCACGTGGCGGGTCCAAGGGACTGCCGGGCAAGAACATTCGGCCCCTTGCCGGCAAACCCCTGATTGCCTGGTCGATCGAACAGGCGCTGGCGGTCCCGCGCATTGGCCGTGTCATCGTCTCGACCGACAGCGCCGAGATTGCCGATGTCGCACGCACTAGCGGTGCCGAAGTCCCTTTTTTGCGCCCAGACGATCTGGCCGGGGATCGCGCGCCCGAGATGCTGGCCTGGCGACACGCGTTGGAGGTTCTGCAAAGCACCGAAGGCGCGACGCCCGATCCCTTCATCTCGGTGCCGGCGACCTCGCCGCTGCGACTGCCCGAGGATATCGACGCGGTGATCGACGAATATCAGCGCAGCAATGCAGACGTGGTCCTGACCGTGACCGAGGCGCATCGCAGCCCCTGGTTTAACATGGTCCGGCAGGGGCAGGATGGCGACTATCACCTGGTCAACGCAGGAGACGGGGGCAAGGCAATTGTCCGACGGCAAGACACGCCGAAAGTGTTCGACATCACCACAGTCGCCTATGCCGTCAAGCCCGGCTACATTGCCCAACACGCGGATCTGTGGTCCGGGCGGGTTTCGGCGGTCGAGGTTCCGGCCGAACGATCCTCGGACATTGACACTCTGCTTGATTTCGAGATTGCCGAATTCCTGATGAAACAGAGGATGGGGACGCTGTGACCACACTCGCGACACTGATGTCTCTTACGGGGCGCCGGGCGCTGATTACCGGGGGTGCGGGGCATATTGCCGTTGCGCTGGCCGAAACCTTTGCAGAACAGGGCGCGGACCTTGTTCTGGTCGACCTGGATCAGGACCGACTGGATCAACTGGGGTCGCAGTTGACAGACCGCTTTGGGATCTGCGTGACCAGCCATGTCTGCGACCTGGAGGATGAAGGCGCCCGAAACCGATTGATCGAGGCCGAGTTCGCGGGCGGCAAGCGGCTGGACATCCTGGTCAATAATGCCGCGTTTGTCGGCAGCTCGTCACTCGAAGGTTGGGCCGTTCCGTTCGAGGACCAAAGCGTCGAGACCTGGCGCCGCGCGTTCGAGGTCAATCTGACCGCCATGTTCCATCTGTGTCAGGCCTTTGCGCCCGCGTTGCGGCAAACGGGTCATGGTTCGATCATCAATATCGGATCGATCTATGGCGAGGTTGGGCCAGACTGGGGGCTCTACGAAGGGACCACCATGGCAAACCCCGCGGCCTATGCGGCCAGCAAGGGCGGCGTGTTCCAGTTCACGCGCTGGCTGGCTACCACCGTCGCGCCGGACATCCGGGTGAACGCCATCTCGCCCGGCGGCGTGGCCCGGGGACAGCCGGATAGCTTTGTCGATCGCTATGTCGCTCGGACGCCCCTCCGCCGGATGGCGCACGAAAATGACCTGCGCGGGGCGGCTGCATATCTCGCCTCTGACGCGTCCGCCTACGTCACCGGCCAGGCGATACGGGTGGACGGCGGTTGGGGCATCTGGTGAGACCTGGATCTCCCGCCCCTGCCCCTTTCCCGCAGCATGCCAGAGGCAACA
>CAYWND010000162.1:0-6568 GCA_964459085.1 uncultured Oceanibium sp.
CGATCGAGCCGGGGCCGCAAATCACGGCCGAAAAGCCAGCATCCTGAAACTGCCCAGCCTCGGTCGCGTAGCTGACCACGTTGGTGGCATTGTCCCCCGTCAGACGCCGGACCAGCGCTTCGGCCGCGCCATCAGGTTCGGCCCGGCAGCCGGGGACCACCGAATTGATCTCGACCCGGATGCTGCAGTCCGGGTGGATCGCGGTGGTCTCGGCCTCGACCTGAGCGCAGAAGGCGCGGTAGCGGGCGATCCAGTCGTGGATGTCCTCGTCAGGCAGGCAGCGGATATCGGTGGTGAAGTGACAGTCGCGGGCGGTGATGTTGTGCGCCGTGCCGCCGTGAATGACACCCGCATGTAGCGTGGTCCAGGGCGGGTCATAGGGGCTGTCGCCACGCGCGGCGGCGCGGTTTTCGGCGTTGCGGGCCTCCATCCAGCCGAGCAGCCGCCCGGCCACCATCACCGCCGAGACCCCATAGGGCAGCAGGCTGGAATGCACCTCGTGCCCGCGCACATGGGTCACGAAATCGGTGATTGCCTTGTGCTGATTGACAACCCGCAGCTCGGTCGGTTCACCAATGATCGCCAGCCGGGCACGGGGCAGCTTGGCGTGCATCTCGGCCGCCAGCTGGGGCGCGGCGAAGCAGCCGATTTCCTCGTCATAGGACAGCGCCAATTGGATCGGGCGGGCCAGATTGGCGGCCTGCATCGCAGGCACCGCCGCCAGTGCGGTGGCCAGAAACCCCTTCATGTCGCAGGTCCCCCGCCCGTACAGTCGCCCGTCGCGTTCGGTCAGGGTCCAGGGATCGGTGGTCCAGTCCTGGCCCTCGACCGGGACGACGTCCGTATGCCCGGACAGGATCACTCCGCCGGGTGTATCGGGGCCGATATGCGCATAGAGACTGGCCTTGGGCTGGTCCGCATCCGCCACCCGGGTCGAGGTGACGCCGAGTTCGGCCAGATACCCCTCGACCCACCCGATCAGATCCAGGTTCGAGCGGTCCGACACGGTTTCGAACGCCACCAGTTTGGCGAGGATGTCCTGGGATGTCATGGGGCCGGTCATCGCCGTTCCTTGTGGCTGGGGCAGGGCAGGTGGCGGGTTTGCCGCAGGGGAAGCATGTCACTTTGCGCATTGCGTGATCAAGGACTTGGTGCTTAGGTAACCGCAATAACGCCGCGCGCAAGTCGCGGGATGACCAACACATAACCCGCAGGGGGTGCCGCATGCCTGATGGGGCCGAGCCCATTCTGGATGTGCAGGATCTGAAGACCATTTTCCGGACCCGCGACGGCGAGGTCCATGCCGTGAACTCGGTTTCTTTTGCGCTGCGCCCGGGCGAATTGCTTGGCGTGGTCGGCGAGAGCGGGTCGGGCAAGTCGGTCACCATGATGTCGCTGATGGGCCTGCTGCCCAGCCCCCCGGCCGAGATCGTGTCGGGCCAGATCCTGTATGGCGGGCGCGATGTGCGGGGCATGTCGGAAAGCGAGGTCCGGTCGCTGCGGGGCGGCGATATCGGGTTCGTGTTCCAGGATCCGATGACCTCGCTGAACCCGGTGTTCACAGTCGGATACCAGTTGATCGAGCCATTGCAGATCCACATGGGTCTGAGCAAACGGGATGCGCGCAAGCGGGCGGCCGAGCTGCTGGCCCTGGTCGGTATCCCCGATCCCGAAAAACGGCTGACCGATTTTCCGCACCAGTTTTCGGGCGGCATGCGGCAACGCGTGATGATCGCGATTGCGCTGGCCTGCGATCCCAAGGTGCTGATCGCGGACGAGCCGACGACGGCGCTGGACGTGACCATTCAGGCGCAGATTCTGGAGCTGATCCGCGATCTCAGGCAAAAGCTGGGGATGGCGATCGTGTGGATCACGCATGATCTGGGTGTGGTGGCAGGCATCGCGGACCGGGTCATGGTGATGTATGGCGGGCAGGTGGTCGAGCACGCGCCGGTGGCCGAGCTGTTCGCCAATCCCCAGCATCCCTATACGCGCGCGCTGCTGGAGACGGTGCCGCGGGTGGACGGCACGCGGGATGCGCGACTGCGCTCGATCTCGGGGCAACCGCCAAGCCTGGCGGCGCATCCGTCAAGCTGCCCGTTCGCGGCGCGCTGCCGGCATGTTCACGATCGGTGCCTGGCCGAAAATCCCGCGCGCCGAGATGTTGGTGCCGGGCATGATGTGGCCTGTTTCTGGGATGCCACCACGCGGGAGCCTCTGAATGCTGGATGACACCGGGAAAAGCCTGCTGAAAGTGTCGGGCCTGAAGATGCATTTCCCGATCTTCGAGGGCATTCTGCGGCGCCAGGTCGGCACGGTGAAGGCGGTCGATGACGTCTCGTTCGAGATCTACGAGGGCGAGACGCTTGGCCTGGTCGGTGAAAGCGGCTGCGGCAAGTCGACGGTAGGGCGCACGGTGTTGCGGCTGTATGATCCCACCGACGGTCAGATCATGCTGGAAGGGCGCGACATCGCAGTGGTCGATGGGGATGAGCTTCGATCCCTAAGGCCTAGAATGCAAATGATTTTCCAGGATCCTCAGGCCAGTCTGAACCCGCGAATGACGGTAGGGTCCATCATCGCCGAGCCTCTGATGGAGCATGGCGATCTAAGCAAGGATCAGCGCTGGGAGCGGATCTACGAATTGCTTGATGCTGTGGGGCTGAACCGGGATTTCGCCAACCGGTATCCGCACGAGTTTTCCGGTGGCCAAAGGCAGCGGATCGGGATTGCGCGGGCGCTGGCGCTGAACCCGAAATTCATCGTATGCGACGAACCGATCGCCGCGCTGGATGTGTCGATCCAGGCACAGGTGGTGAACCTGCTGGAGGATCTGCAGGACCGGATGGGCCTGACCTATCTGTTCATCAGCCACGATCTGTCGATGGTCCGGCACCTGGCGACCCGGGTCGCGGTCATGTACCTGGGCAAGATCGTCGAACTGGCACCGCGCGATGTGCTCTATTCCGATCCCAAGCACCCCTACACGCAGGCCCTGCTGTCTGCGGTTCCGAACCCCGATCCGCAGACCGAGGCCACGCGCCAGCGGATCATCCTGAAGGGCGACGTACCCAGCCCGGCCAACCCGCCAAAAGGGTGCAATTTTTGTACACGGTGCCCGAAGGTCATGGACATCTGCCGCGAGGTCGAGCCCGAATGGCGCGATCTGGGCGGTGGACGCCGTGCCGCTTGCCATCTGCTGGAAGGCGGGTAGCATTCACTCATGATGCGCCGCTTAACGGTGCGCGAAACTTGAAACCGAAGGACAGGGAGTCCCGATATGAAACTCAAGGCGATACTGGCCGGGGCAACGGCGCTGAGCATGCTCGGCGGCGGTGCTGCAACCGCGCAAGACCAGTTGAACATCCTATACTGGCAGGCGGCGTCGATCCTGAACCCGTACCTGTCGGGCGGCACAAAGGATATCGAGGCGGCCTCGATGATCCTGGATCCGCTGGCGAACTATGACCCCGATGGCACCATGGTTCCGGCCCTGGCGGCCGAGATCCCGACCGTGGCCAATGGTGGCGTGTCCGAGGATCTGACCTCGATCACCTGGAAGTTGAAGCAGGGCGTGGTGTGGTCCGATGGCACACCGTTCACGGCCGCTGACGTGGTGTTCTCGGCCGACTATTGCATGCATCCCGAGGGCGGTTGTAACGCGGCCACGAACTTTACTGACGTAGCCAGCGTCGAGGCGCTGGATGATCACACCGTCAAGATCACCTTCAGCGTGCCCAAGCCATTCCCCTATGGTCCGCTTGTCGGCGCCACCAGCCCGGTGATCCAGAAAGCGCAGTTCGAGAACTGCATGGGTGCAAAGGCCCCCGAATGCACCGAGCAGAACTTTGCCCCGGTCGGCACCGGCCCCTACAAGGTGGTCGACTTCAAGGCCAATGACGTGGTGGTCTACGAGGCCAATGAAACCTATTGGGAAGATGGCAAGCCCGGCTTCTCGACCGCTGTGTTCAAGGGTGGCGGCGATGCGGCCAGTGCGGCGCGCGCGGTGCTGGAAACCGGCGAATTCGACTATGCCTGGAACCTGCAGGTGGAACCCGAGGTGCTGGGCCAGATGGTCGCGGCCGGCAAGGGCACCGTCGTGACCTCGTTCGGTCCGGCGGTCGAGCGTCTGATGGTCAACTTTACCAACCCCGACCCGGCACTGGGTGACGAGCGCGGAACCGTGGATCACCCGCACCCGTTCCTGACCGACCCGGCGGTGCGCAAGGCGCTGAGCTTGGCCATCGACCGCCAGATCCTGGTCGATGCGGGCTATGGCGCGGCCGGTCAGCCGACCTGCAACGTCTTGCCTGCGCCTGCAATGATGGTGTCTACCACCAATGACTGGTGCCTGACCCAGGACGTTGACGAAGCCAATCGCCTGCTGGACGAAGCTGGCTGGGCCATGGGTGGCGACGGCGTGCGCGCCAAGGATGGCGTGAAGCTGTCGATCCTGTACCAGACCTCGACCAACTCGGTCCGTCAGGGCACCCAGGCGCTGATCAAGCAGATGTGGCAGGCGATCGGTGTCGAAACCGAGCTGCGCAACATCGACGCGGCCGTGTTCTTCGGCGGCGATCAGTCCAGCCCGGACACCTTCCAGAAGTTCTTTGCCGATATCGAGATGTACACCAACACCTTCGACGGCACGGACCCGGAAAAGTACATGGCGAACTGGGGCTGCTCGGAAATCCCCAGCCCGGCGAACCAGTGGCTGGGCAACAATATGCCGCGCTACTGCACCGAAGAGTATGACGCGCTGATCACCAAGTTCGGCCAGACCGCCGCGCTGGAGGATCGGGCCGCCATCGCCAAGACGATGAACGACATGCTGATCTCGGCCGGGGCAATGATCCCGCTGATCCACCGTGGTGATGTTTCGGCCCATTCCAACACGCTGGACGGCGTGTGGATGAACAGCTGGGACAGCGAGCTGTGGAACGTCGAAAACTGGTCGCGGAAGTAATATCCGCAACCGGCGCTGCCCCGGGCTCGACGCCCCGGGGCAGCGCGCCCCTTGTCAAACCCAGGCTCATGACCCGAGGCGTCCACTGACATGCTGACCTTCACGCTCAGGCGGCTGATGTTCGCCGTCCCGACGCTTTTGTTCATCAGCTTCATCATCTTTGCCATTCTGGATCTGGCGCCCAACGATCCGACCGGCAACCTGCCGATCACGATCCCGCCGGATGTGCGTGAAAAGATCCGCCTGCAACTGGGCCTCGATCAGCCGATGATCGTGCGCTACTACAAATGGTGCGTGCAGTTCTTTTGGAACGAGCCGATCAACATCCTGGAACAGTGGACCGGCTGGACCATCGGCAATTCAGAAGACCGGCTGAGGGTGATGAGCTGGGCCACCCGCTCGCCCGTTGTCGATCTGATCGTCGAGCGCATGCCCCAGACCCTGTGGGTCGTGGGTATGTCCTATGTCTTCGGCATCCTGATCGCCATCCCGATCGGCGTGATCTCGGCCTACAAGCAGTATTCGTGGTTCGACCAGGCGGGGACGTTCATCTCGATGGTCGGATTTTCGGTGCCGACCTTCTTTACCGGGCTGTTGCTGATCGTTGTCTTCTCGGTTCAGTTGCAATGGTTGCCATCGGTTTATGACACCAACCATGTCGTGACGGACTGGGGCAGCTTCTGGGTCCAGGTCAAGCAGATGATCATGCCGGTCAGCGTGCTGGCGTTTTTCAATGCCGCCCAGATCAGCCGGTTCATGCGCGCCTCGATGCTGGACAATTTGAACCAGGATTATGTGCGAACAGCGCGTGCCAAGGGGCTGCGCGAACGTGCGGTGCTATTGATCCATGTGTTGCGGAACTCGATGATTCCGGTCGTGACCGTGATCGCATTGGGCGTGCCGCAGGTGTTTGGCGGGGCGATCATCACCGAACAGATTTTCCGTGTGAACGGGCTGGGGCAGTTGCTGATCATCGGCATTCAGGGGGCGGATATTCCGCTGGTCCAGACGCTGACCTTCATCTTTGCGGTGCTGATCGTGTTCTTCAATCTGATTGCCGATCTGCTGTATGGCATTCTGGACCCAAGGATCCGCTATGACTGAGGCAACCGCACAAACCACCGGGATCGTCGAGACTGAACACCGATCGTTGTGGGGCGATGTCTGGGCGCAGTACAAGACCCACAAGGGGGCCATGGCCGGAACGATCATCTTTACGCTGATCGTGGTGCTGGTCGTCTTCGGGCCGTATGTGCACACCATCGACCCGCAGTTTCTGGACATCCGCAACAAGAACCAGGGGATGAGTTGGGCGCATCCGATGGGCACCGACAATCTGGGCCGGGACATGTTCGCGCAGGTGCTACATGGCGGGCGTACCTCGCTGGCGGTGGGGGTGACCGCGATGCTGCTGAGCCTGGTCGTGGGGACACTGGTCGGTGTTCTCGCAGGGTTCTTCAAGTGGCTGGATGGGCCCCTGATGCGGTTGACGGATCTGTTCCTGGCGCTGCCGCTTTTGCCGCTGCTGCTGGTCATCATCATGTTGTGGCCTACGGTCGGCTGAAGCGGGGCAAGATGGGCCCCGAGGCACGCCTCGACCTT
>CAYWND010000163.1:0-6548 GCA_964459085.1 uncultured Oceanibium sp.
CAAGGTGCTGCCTTACATGAACCGTGTCGAAGAACCCAACCCGGCCCTGGGATGGGTTCTTGGATATCGGTTCGGACAAGGTGCTGCCTTACATGAACCGTGTCGAAGAACCCAACCCGGCCCTGGGATGGGTTCTTGGATATCGGTTCGGACAAGGTGCTGCCTTACATGAACCGTGTCGAAGAACCCAACCCGGCCCTGGGATGGCGGGCAATCCGGATCTTCATGGATCGGCCCGGCGTGATGCGCATGCAGTTGCAGGCGCTGCTAAGGGCTGCCAAGGGACGCCCCTTGCGGATCATGTTCCCCTTCATCGCCCAGTTCGATGAATTTCGTGCCGGTCACGCCGGTATCCAGGCCGAACTGGCCCGCGAGGCCAAGCTGGGCCACCCCCTGCCCGAACGGATCGAGATCGGCGCGATGCTGGAAACCCCCAGCCTTGCGTTTGCGCCTGACCAGTTTTTCGAGATGGCGGATTTCATCTCGATCGGTGGCAATGACCTGAAGCAGTTCTTCTTTGCTGCAGATCGCGAGAATGAACGGGTGCGCCGCCGCTATGACACCCTGAACGTCAGCTTTCTGACCTTTATCGAGCAGATCGCCACCCGCTGCGCCCGGCTTGGCACTCCTGTAAGTTTCTGCGGCGAGGACGCCGGCCGCCCGATCGAGGCACTTGCCTTTGCTGCAATGGGGCTGCGCACGTTGTCGATGCGCCCGGCCTCCATCGGTCCTGTAAAACGCCTGCTGCGCGAGATTGACTTGGGCAAGGCCCGGGCCGTGATTGACGAGGCACGGTCCAGCGGGCAGCAATCCGTGCGCCCTGCGCTGACCGCCTGGCTGCAAAAGACCGGCGCACCCGGGATCTGAAACCTAGCGACTGTCTTGCGGATCCGTCGGCCCGGCGGGCAGGTATCGGAACGCGACCACGGCCGATACCGCCGACAATGCAGCGGCAATCCAGGCAAGAACGGAAAACCCGGCATTCATCCCGTCCAGGTGTGCCTGCGCTGCCACCAGCGGCACCTCGGCCCCGAACGGAAACACGCCACCAGCCATGCCGTGGACCAACGCGGCCACTCCGCCCAGCCCCGCGACCGCGACCAATGCCGCCATCCGGCTGACAGCGTTGTTGATGCCCGAGGCCACGCCTTGATCCCCGTCATCAACCGCCCCCATCACCGCAGCGGACAGGGGGGCCACGACCAGCGCCATCCCAAGCCCCATCAGGGACAGACTGGGCAAGACATGACCCCAGAACGTCATCCACCCCATGCCTGCCGCCAGCAACCCATAGGCTACGGCAACGATTGCCGAACCTGCCCCGATCAACGGCCCGGGCCCGGTGCGCGCCGCCAGACTGCCAACCGGGCCGGACAAGGCTGCGATGGCTGCGGTCATTGGCACAAACATGATACCGACCTGCGCCTCGGACAGACGCCAACCCGCAATCAGGGTCATCGGCAGAAAGAACAGGATACCGGCCAGCGCAAAATACAAGGTGAATGTCACCACGTTCGCCGCCGAAAACGCGGACGACGCAAACAACCTGAGCGGCATCATCGGATAGGCACTGCGTGCCTGCCAATACAGAAAGCCGCCAAGCGCCAGCGCACCCGCGATACCGTAGCCCAGAATATGCGACAGGCCCGGCACAGACCCCTCGCCACCGCTACCCGTCAGCGCCCAGGCCACCAGCCCAAGGCCCAGCGACACCAGGACGGCGCCCGCGACGTCCAGACGTTGGCGCCCCACGGGCGCATCCGGCGGCACCCGCGTCAGCATCAGTCCCAGCGCAATTGCGCCCACCGGCAGGTTGATTGCAAACAGTATCCGCCAGGCCTCGGACCCGCCGAAGCTCAGCACCGCCCCACCCAGTATAGGCCCCGCCGCTGTCGTGATCGCCGAGGCCGCGGCCCAGATGCCGATGGCCCGCGCCCGATCCCTGCGCGGGTAGGTCTTGGAGATAATCGCAAGCGACCCGGGGATCATGAAGGCCGCCGCGATCCCTTGCGCGGCCCGCGCCGCGATCAAGCTCTCGGCGTTCGGCGCGATTGCGCAGGCCAGCGAAGCAATAACGAAGATCCCGATACCCGCCGAGAACACCAATCGCAGACCATACCGATCCCCCGTCGCGCCCCCAAAAAGGACAAGTGCCGACAGGGCCAGCATGTACGCGTTGTTGATCCATTGGGCGTCAGCAAGACTTGCGTCCAGCGACGACCGGATGGCCGGAATAGCGATGGACACTATCGTGCCGTCGATGAATCCCATCGCCGAAGCCAGGATCGCGGCAATCAGAACATACCGCCGCCTCTCGGCTGGACAGTAGTCCTGAAAGACCCCACGGCGCTTGGGTTCACTGGTGACCAGTGTCATCGGACGCGCGGCTCCTCCGTCAGATCGGTCTCGGATCGCTGCCACTTTCTCACGATCCCAGATACCCCGTCCATCCCGCCGGGCACCAGCGCGCGCGCAAGTATACGATCGGGATTTGTGGGCGGCGGGACCTCTAACGCGGCTTTCGAGAACCCAAAGCGCCCGTAGTACGGCTGATCCCCGATCAGAACGACCCTTTCCCACCCCTGCCTGGTGGCAATGTCCAGGCTTTCGGCGATCAGCAGCGCGCCCAATCCCTCGCCCTGATGAGTTGGGTGCACCGCGATCGGCCCCAGCAGCAGCGCAGGCAATCCCTTATCACCGATCCGGATGGGCCAGTATCTTATCGCGCCCGCCAACGTGTCATACTCGTCCCGCGCAATCGAGGACAGGTCTGCCAGCGGCTCGATCCCGTCGCGCAACCGATACGAACTGAGCGCGGTCCTGCCCGGCGCGAACGCCAGGTCGAACAGATACTCGACCTCGTAGGTGTCGTCGGGTCTTTCGGGCAGGATGCGGAACATGGGCGGTCTTGGAGCAAGGGACGTTCGAGGGGCACGCAACGGTTGTGCGCAGGTGCCTCTATCCTCGTCGCGATATGCGCTGCCGCTTGTCCATGTTTCCCCTCTCAGATCGATCTCGACTCCGCCCTAGCATGGGCCATATGCAGGGGGCAAAGACAAAAGGAAGCTGGAACATGTTCTATCGCCCCGGCATCGACCCGCATGGCCTGCCGCACAATCCGTTCAAGGCGATAGTCGCGCCCCGGCCGATCGGGTGGATTTCGACGCTCGATGCCCAGGGGCGCGCGAACCTGGCACCCTATAGCTTTTTCAACGCTGTTGCCGATGATCCGCCAATGGTCGTGTTCTCGAACACCGGTGGCAAGGACGACAGGGATCGCGGCAAGGACAGCGTCTCGGCAATCCGCGAAACCGGCGAATTCGTCCACCACGTTGTTGGTCAGGAATGGCGCGACAGCATGAACGCATCTTCAGGGTCCTTCCCAGCCGGCACCGATGAGTTCGAGATTTCGGGGCTCGAGAAGGCCCCTTCTTGTCTGGTTGCCCCGCCAAGGATCAAGGATGCCCCAGCAGCATTCGAATGCCGTTTGTGGAAGATCTTGGATCTTCCCGGCCCTGAAAACGTCATGGTCATTGGGGAAGTGGTGGGTATCCACATCGACGAGGCCTATCTGACTGACGGCCTGTTCGATCTGAACAAGGTCCAACCGCTCGCCCGGCTGGGATACCGGGATTACACGGCTGTGACGGATCTTTTCTCGCTAAAGCGACCGGGACAGAACTGACACGCCATCGCCGCGAATCACGGACCTTCGTGCCCATCGTCACAGCCTGGTATTCGCAACACGCCTAGAGGGGTCTCGAACGACACTCCGAGGACCCGATGACCATCTTTGCTGTAAAACACATCTTCAACCCGACGCTGGATCGCGCAACCAGACTGCCTCATTCTGCCAGCTGCCCCGGTGATGACGGACGCACCGCTCGGCAACGCCCGCGCGCGATCTTTCTGCCTGGCGCCAAGATCGAGATCTAGCGCGTCGTATACGCGCTGACCTGCGGCCAACAACTGCATGGTCCCCCGCTGGTTTTCGCGCTAGACCCGACGGGACAGGAACCACGCGACGGAGCGCTCGATGCAGGTCAAGGATTACATCCGCACGATCCCTGATTTCCCGGAACCGGGGATCATGTTTCGCGACGTGACGACGCTGTTTCAGGATCCACGGGGGTTTCGCATGACCGTGGACCAGTTGCTGCACCCCTATGCCGGTGTCCAGATCGACAAGGTGGCTGGGCTCGAGGCGCGCGGCTTCATCCTAGGCGGCGCGGTCGCACACCAATTGTCAGTCGGGTTCGTGCCGATCCGCAAAAAGGGCAAGCTGCCCGGCACGACGATCGAGCAGGAATACCAACTGGAATACGGCACCGCGACAATGGAGATGCATGACGACGCAATCTCGGCGGGGGAACGGGTACTGGTTGTCGACGATCTGCTAGCAACCGGCGGAACCGCAGCGGCCGGGGTTTCCCTGATCGAACGTTTGGGGGGCGAGGTCGTTTCTTGCGCTTTCATCATCGATCTGCCCGAACTGGGCGGCAGGAAACGGCTGGAAGCGATGGGACTGGACGTCTACTACCTCGCCGCCTTTGACGGCCACTGATCGACGCGCTTGGCGGAAAATTCGCGTTTTCCGTGCAATTGGTAAGACTTTGGTAACCATGCCCCGCCATAAGGGAGGTGTCCGGGGCAACCTGGATTTGCTGCTTGCAGGACAGGTATTTGGTCTTGTTCTCTCGTGCCTTCCGGTTTCGGCCGGAAGGCACGTCTCTTTCAAGCCTCGCGCAACACCGCGCCTGGGTTCAAGATACCCTTGGGATCCAGGGCAGCCTTGATCGCCCGCATTGCCGCCAGCTTTGCGGGATCGCTATAGCGTTCAAGATCCTCGGTCTTCAGTCGCCCTACGCCGTGCTCGGCACTGACAGAGCCCCCCATTTGGTGCACCAGATCGTGCAGGGTCCGCTTAATCTTCGGTCGGATCGAATCATAGCGCTTTTTGTCCCGGCCCTTGGGCGGAAACACGTTGTAGTGCAGGTTACCGTCGCCAAGATGGCCAAAGCAGTTCAACCGAAGGTCAGGATTGATCTCTGCAATCGCTTCAAAGCCTGCATCAATAAAGTCCGCAATCGCCGACATCGGAACCGAGATGTCATGGGATGACACCGCCCCGACCCGGCGGTTGGCCAGCGGGATTGTCTCGCGGACGGTCCAAAATGCATCCGCCTGTCCCTGGCTTTGGGCCACCAGTGCATCCTCGATCAGCCCGGCCTCCAATCCTTGCGACAACGCGGCTTCCAACGCGTCAGAGGCGTTCGCCTGGTCCCCGCATGCCACCTCGATCAACACCGACCACTCGGGTCGGTCTGCGAAGGGCTGCGGGATCTCGGGCATGGTCTCGTCCAGAAACCTCAATCCCTGGCCGTGCACCAGTTCGAACGCGCCCAAGGTCTCGCCCACTGCGTGCTGACAAAGGCCGAGCAACTCCAGCGCAACAGAGGGCGAGCGGACGGGCACGAAACCCGTCGCGACCGAACTAGGTTGCGGGTACAGTCGCAAGCTGGCCGCCGTGATGATCCCCAGCGTACCTTCGGACCCGATCAACAGATGCCGCAGGTCATAGCCGGTATTGTCCTTGCGCAGCGGGCTGAGCCCGTGCAGCACGCTGCCATCGGCCAGCACGGCCTCGATCCCCAGGCACAGATCCCGCGCATTGCCATAGCGCAGAACCTGGATGCCGCCCGCATTGGTCGCCAGATTGCCGCCGATCCGGGCAGACCCCTGGGCCGCGATGGACAACGGAAACAGACGGTCAGCGTCTTGCGCCGCGGCCCTGGCATCTGCCAGAATCACCCCGGCCTCGGCCACCATCACATTGTCGATGCGGTTCACATGACGGATCGAAGACAGCCGTTCGACTGACAACAGGATCGGCAATGGCCCAGCCTCGGCAATCTGGCCGCCAACCAGCCCCGTCCCGCCGGCATAAGGCACGATGCCAATCCCATGTTCCGCCGCAAAGCGAACCGTCCGCGCCACCTGTTCGGTGGTTCTGGGCCGGACCAACGCGCCCGCCTTCCCCATATAGCGTCCGCGAGGTTCTTCGAGGTAGGCGTGCGTCGGTTCAGCCACCACGCCGTCGGGCAGGCTGTGCGCCAGCGCCCGGCAGATCTCGGGCGTCGCATCTTTCAGGGTCATGTGCTCTGTCTAGTCGAAATCGGGTGCAAGGTACCGTGGTTGCAGAACCCGGATCGTAGGCTTGCGGGGAAGCGTGCGCAAGCTGATGGTCATCGACGCCCCGTCCATCACTTCGACCTCGAACTCTTCAGACATGCCTCGCAAGAACGCTTCGAGCGTCGAGCGCCCGAACCAGTGCATCGGCAGAACAACCGACGACCGCAGGCGCGACACAATCCGCATCATCGTCGGCAAGGGCACGGTCATGCCGCCATCGACAGCCGCCATGACGACATCCAGGCGGCCGATCGCGGCATACTGTGCCTCGGACGGTTCGTGATGCAGATGACCCAGATGGCCGATGCAAAGGCCTGCAACCTCGATGATAAAGATCGAGTTCCCATCCGCTGTCT
>CAYWND010000164.1:0-6541 GCA_964459085.1 uncultured Oceanibium sp.
GGACGTCTATCTGGTGCCGGCCTTCACCGGGCTGGGCGCGCCCTATTGGGATGCCGAGTGTCGCGGGGCGATCTTCGGACTGACCCGCGGGTCCGGCCCGGCCGAGTTTGCGAAGGCCGCGCTGGAATCGGTGGCGTTCCAGACCCGCGATCTGTGGGAGGCGATGAAGGGCGACTGGCCTGGCGGCGCGGATGCGGTGCTGCGGGTCGATGGCGGGATGAGCGCATCGGACTGGACCATGCAGGCCCTGGCTGACATGCTGGGCGCCCCGGTCGACCGACCCAAGGTGCTGGAGACAACCGCGCTGGGGGCGGCCTGGCTGGCGGGAATGCGGGCAGGCGTCTATCCAGACGCGGACGGGTTCGCCGCGACCTGGGCGCTGGACCGGCGGTTCGAGCCGGGGATGGATGACCGGACCCGCGCCCGGCGCTATGCGGGCTGGAAGGACGCGGTCAGCCGCACGCTCAGCCGGTAAACACCGAGGACGGGCTACGCGGCAAATCGCGCGCCCTTGGGGCGCGCGATGGCGAGGCGCCGCCTCGCGCTCCGAAGTATTTCAGGAGCAAAGAGGGGCCCCCTTACAAAGTGTTAAGAGCCTTCTTTCTGTTCAAAATACTCCTGCTGAGGTGGAGATCTCTCGGAACCTCCCCACAAATCCATGGAAACCCTCCCCCCGCCCCATCCTCCCCGCCCAACCACCGATGGTACCGGGTGGAAAATCGGTGGTTGGGCGGGGAGGATGGGGCGGGGGGAGGGCCCGAAGGGCTCGGGGAGGTTGCGGCGGTCAGTCGCCGCCAATCTCTTGCGCCACGGTTTCCAGCCGGGCGCGGTCGGGGATCAGGATGACGCGTCCAGCCTTGCCGATGATGCCTTCGTCTTCGAACGCTTTCAGGATCTGGTTGATCCGGGGCCGCGCGGCGCCGCACATCAGCGCCAGTTCCTGCTGTGTCAGCCGCACCTCGTCAGCGCCGCCGCCGCGTGGGGCGCGGGCGTTCAACAGCAGAACATGTGCAGTACGCGCCCGCAGGGTCCCAAGCGCCAGGAACTCGGCCCGTTCGTTGGTCTGGCGCAGAAGCGCGCACAGCGCCTGGATGATTGCCCGCGCGGTGCCGGGGTCGTCGAGCAGCGGCACAAAATCCGACCGCCGCAGGGCCAGCACGCGCCCGTGGTCGCGCATGGTGCAGGTGGCCGAACGTGGCAGCCCGTCCAGCAGCGAGATCTCGCCGAAGATGTCGCCGGGCACCGAGACCTGAAAGATCATCTCGCGCCCGCCCTCGGAAATCAGCGAGATCGTCAGCGTGCCCTCGACCAGAATATAGAGGCAGTCGCTGGGGTCGCCCTGGTTGAACAACACCTCGCCCCGGCGCACCTCGCGGATCAGGGCGCGGCGCGACAGCTGGTCTATGGTCTCGGTCGCGAGGTCCGAGAACAGGGGCGTGCGTTCCAGCAGGGTACGGGCAAGCGCTGCAGACATGGGCGCAACCGTGCCACTAAAGTGCTGCGTTGCAAAGGGGGTGCCGCATCAGGCCGGCAGTTCGTAGGCGCCGCCATGGGCCTGGGACCAGTCCAGCGGCGCGGTCAGAAACGCCTCGACCGCATCCGTGGTGGCCGCGTCGAAAACACCCGAGGCCCGGGCCTCGGCCAGCACGTCCCACCAGGTCGCCAGATGGTGCAGCCGCAGGCCTGCATCACCCAGCGGATCGCGATCCCGGAAGATGTCGTAGTAGAAGATCACGCAGGTGTGGTCGCAACTGGCGCCCGCCTTGCGGATCGCTTCGGCAAAGCGCAGTTTCGAGCCGCCATCGGTGGCCAGATCCTCGACCAGCAGCACCCGCTGCCCCTCGGAAATCGCGCCTTCGATTTGCGCGTCGCGGCCAAAACCCTTGGGCTTCTTGCGCACATATTGCATCGGCAGGCCCATGCGTTCGGCGATGAAGGCGGCAAAGGGGATGCCTGCGGTCTCGCCCCCCGCCACCGCATCAAAGCGCTCGAAGCCTGCGTCGCGATAAAGCGTGGCGACCAGGAAATCCATGCAGGCCGCGCGAATGCGCGGAAACGAGATCAGTTTGCGGCAGTCGATATAGACCGGGCTGGCGAGGCCAGAGGTGAAAGTATAGGGCTCCTCGGGGCGGAAATGCACCGCCTCGATCTCCAGCAGCATCCGGGCCACAAGGCGCGCAATCTCGGCGCGGTCAGGGTAGGTGTTGGCGAACATCTGTGGCCCTCCTGGCTGGTCTGGGGTCTTCTTTCGCCTTGATCGCGGGCGGGCGCAAGGGGAAGTTGGCGCTTATGAGCACGGTGATCGACATCGCAAGCACGGCGCGGGATATCTCGGATGTGGGGTCGCTGTTTCGCGACTATGCGACGTGGCTTGCGCAAGACCACGCCGTCCCGCGCGCGGGCCTGGGCATCGATGCGGAATTGGCGGGCATGCCCGGAATTTATGGACCGCCATGGGGGCGGCTGCTGCTGGCGCGCACTGCTGATGGGCGCGCCGTGGCCTGTGTGGCGCTACGCCCCTTTGACCGCGAGACGGGCGAGATCAAGCGTCTCTACGTACGCCCCGAGGGGCGTGGGCAGGCCCTGGGGGTCCGAATGGCCGACGCGGCCATCGCAGCAGCGCGGGACGTCGGGTATTCTCGGCTGGTGTTGGACACCATCGCGGACGCCATGCCGCAGGCGCAACGGATCTATGAACGGCTGGGGTTCGTCACGATCCCGGCCTACTATAGCAGCCCGCTCGACGGGATCAGATATATGGGCCTGGACCTGTAGGCCCCCGCTGACGCGGCGGCCTTGCGAGGCGCTGCCTCGCGCTCCGGAGTGTATCTGGAGCAAAGAGGGTGCCATTTACCTATTATTAAGGGCCCTCTTTGCTCGGACAAATACTCCGGGGGAGACGCCGCGTCAGCGGCGGCGGGGGCAGCGCCCCCTGGCAGGGCGCGGGGCAGACCCTACGTCTGATCGACACTGTAACGTGCCAGCACGTCGCGATTGACTGCGATGCCCAGGCCCGGCCGATCGGGCACGATCACATCACCCGCAGTCACGGTGAAGGGCTCGGTCAGGATATCTTCCGAGATGTAGTAGTTCGACATGTAGAACTCGCAGCCCAGCGTCAGGTTGGGGACTGCCGCCATCAGGTGTGTCCCCATGGTGTGGGCCACGCCGGTTTCGAACATGCACCCGCCGTAGACATCTATTCCAGCCGCTCGCGCGATCGCGGCGACCTGCAGCGCCCGTCGCGCACCGCCCGATTTCATGATTTTCAGCGAGAAGATATCCGCGATGCGATCCCGTGCGCCCTCGAAGGCCTGACGGGGGTCAAAGACGCTCTCATCCGCCATCACGGGGGTGTCGAGCGCGCGGGTGATCGCTGCCATCACTGTGCGGTCATTCATCGGTACAGGCTGTTCTATAAACTCGGGCGCAAAGGGCTCCAGATCGCGCAACTGCCGCAGCGCCGCTGCCGGGACAAGCCCCTGGTTGTAGTCGATGCGCAGGCGGATTTGATCGCCGTACTCCGCGCGCAGACGGTCCAGCCGCATTACGTCGAAGGCATGATCGGCAAAGCCGGTCTTGAGTTTGAAGATGCGCACGCCGTCATCCCACATCCGCGCGACGTCTTCGAGATCGGCGGCAAAATCCGGATTTGCGATGGAAAACGACATCGGGATCCGGTCGCGGTGGCGTCCGCCCAGCATCTCGGCCACCGAAAGCCCGGCGATCTGGCCCGCGATGTCCAGCAGAGCTGTCTCGAGCGCGGCCTTGGCCTCGGTGTGGCCGACCAGGATCGCGTCCGATCGGGTCATGTGCGCCTCGACTTGCACCGGGTCCGATCCGATCAGGGGCGGGCACAGATAGGTGTCGAGCGCGGCCTGCGCGGCCTCGGCCGTGCCGGTGAAGACCGGCCACGGCGCGGCCTCGCCCCAGCCTGTGCGTCCCGCCTCGGTGGTAACCTCCAGCATGACGCTGTGGATCGACGACACGTCGCCCGATCCGTGGCTGTGGGTGGCCCTGGCGGGGACGCGGATCCGATGGGATCTGAAGCCAGTGATCCTGTCGTGCATTCAGGCAATCCATTCGCTGACGGGGGCCGCGGCGTCTTGCAGCGGCTGACTGATGACATCCACAAGGGTCGGCCCGTCATGGGCCATGGCCTTGCGAAGAACGCTGTCCAGATCGGCCGGGTCCTCGACTTGCCAGGCGGTCACGCCGAAGGCGCTGGCAACCGCCGCATGGTCGGTGCGCGAGAAGTCGACCGAGTAGTAGCGTTCCTGGAACCCGGTCTTTTGCCCCGCCTTGATCCAGCCATAGACCGCGTTGGAAAAGACAATGAACGTGATCGGCAGGCGCAGGCGGCAGACGGTTTCCAATTCGCCGCATGTAAAGCCGAAGCTGCCGTCGCCCATCAAGGCCACCACCTTTTTGTCCGGGCGGCCCACCGCGGCACCGACGGCGGCCGACAGGGAATAGCCCAGCGCCCCGTGCGCACGGTTGGAAAACAGGGTGCGGCCGGGTGAACGGATCTCGTAATATGCGGACAGATATGGGCAGGGAGTGCCGGGATCGCCCACGATGATCGTCTCTTCGCCCGCGATGTGGCGCAGGGCCGAGATCGTGCGTTCGGGGCGGATCGGCCGGTCGTCGCTGGCCGCGCGCGCGACAAACGGCGGCCATTTGGCGGCCTTGGCGCGTGCGCAGGCCGCCGTACCGCCGAAGCCCTGCGGGTCCCGGTCGGCAAGCATCGTGTTCAATGCCTCGAGCGCCAGGCGCGCGTCCGAGACCAGCCCGATCTCGGTCTGATACGTCGCGCCGATCACCTGCGGGTCGCTGTCGATATGCAGGATCCTGGTGCCCTTGGCCGGGCTTCGCCAAAGTTCGGTCGTGACCGATCCGGCGCGGCAGCCGACAAACAGCACCAGGTCGGCCTGGTCGATGATCTCGCGGGTGGCGGGCACGCCGCCGTTTGATCCGACGACACCAAGGCAGTTGTCATGGGTCTCGGGCAGGGCGCCCTGGCCCGAGATCGTTGTGGCGACGGTGATGTCCAGGGTTTCGGCCAGGTGGCGCAACGCGGTCTCGCCGCGGGCCAACACGACACCGCCGCCCACGACAATGACCGGAAAGGTGGCCGACATGAGCGCATCCAGCAGGCGCTCGACCTGGCCCAGATCCGGGCCGCAGGGGTAGGCGGGATAGACCGCGTGGTTGGGATCGGCCCAGATGTCGGCGGGGTCGGCGGGGCCACGCTGGACGTCGATCGGCAGGCCCAGATGGGCCGCCCCCGGTCGACCGGTAGTCATGCTTCGAAAGGCGGTGCGGACCATGTCGGGAACCTGATCCGAATGCTGGATCACGGCGTTCCATTTGGTCAGCGGGCGCATCAGTCCCTCTTGATCCAGTTCGGTCAGCGGATAATGCCCGCGCGAGCGGGTGCCGACATCCGACGTGATCGCCAGGATCGGGATCGAGGATTCGGTCGCCTCGACCAGTCCCGGCAAGATGTAAGTTGCACCGCCGCCGGAGGGACCCTCGCAGACCCCGGGGCGGCCCGTGACCCGGGCGTACCCGTCGGCCATATAGGCGGCCGAGCGTTCGTCGCGGGTGAGGATATGCGTGATGTCGTGATCAAGACGGTAAAGCGCGTCATAGAACGGCAGAGTGGTGTCCCCGCAAAGGCCAAAGATGTGGCGCACCCCGTGCGCCTGAAGGCTGCGGACCATCGCATCTGCGCCGGTGAAGGTGTTGTCGGTCATGGGCCCCCCGCAGCGTCCTCTTTTGTGCCGAGGTTAGGGGGATCGCAGGGTTGGGGCAAGGGCGCTGGAGGCGACCGGATGGTGGGTGCCCAGGGTGTGGGCAGATGCGTTTGTGCGAGGCTCTGCCTCGCGCTCCGGAGTACTTCCAAACAGAAAGAAGGGGCCGTTAATCCTTTGTTAAGAGCCTTCTTTGTGTCCACAAATACTCCTGCTGAGGCGGCCATCCGCAAAAGGCGCCCACGGGTTGCGCGTGGTGCCCGCCTAGGTGTCAGTTCCCATCCGCTCAAACCGGATCAGAGGCGACGCGCCCCCGATTAGGCCTGGTCGGCCGCGGTCCGGGCAATGGCGTCCAGATCGCTGCGGTCCTGGTCGCCCACGATCACGAAGTTCGCGTTGCGCGCGCCCCAGCTGATCAACTCGAAGCTTCCGATCGTTCGGGTCTCCGTGGCCGGGCTGGGCATGTCGGACTGCACAAGGCATAACGCCACGACGCGGTTACCCGCATCCGTATACATCAGTTGTGCCACCGGTTTGCCCGCCGCCACCAGCAGACGCCCGCCCCTAAACGTCAGCCCGTGGTTCGACAGATCGGGAATGCGCACCTCGGCGCCCACGGTGTTGGTCAACCAGGTGCGAATATGGTCGGCCTCGTCCGCGCCGACCTCGACCAGGTGGCGGGACTGGGCGGCGTAGACCCGGTGGTAGTCCGCGATATCGGCCAGCCAGCCAGGCGTTGCGGCGGCCTGGGTGTCGCGCGATGCGCCAGTGAAATACCCCGCCCC
>CAYWND010000165.1:0-6511 GCA_964459085.1 uncultured Oceanibium sp.
CCATGTGGCCGGTGCCAAAGGGACAGTTCAGGGCGCCCAGCATCATGTCAAGCGAGCGCACGTCGCCCATCTTCTGCCCCCAGCGGGCATCGGCGAGGACATACGGGCTGCGCGACATGTTCTCGGATCCGCCAGCCAGCGCAAAGTCTGCATCGCCCATCGCCAGCGCCTGGGTGGCGGAAACGATAGCCTGAGCGCCGGACCCGCACAGCCGGTTGACATTCATGGCCGGCGTTGTGTCGGGAATGCCCGCCTCGATCGCGGCGGCGCGAGACAGATACATGTCCCGAGGCTCGGTATTGATAACATGCCCAAACACCACGTGACCGACGCGCGATCCGTCCATGTCTGCACGTTCCAGCGCGGCTTTGGTAACGTGCGTTGCCATGTCGATCGGCGAGGTGCCGGCCAGGCTGCCGCCAAATGTGCCGATTGCCGTGCGCGCACCGCTGACGACGACGATATCCTTCTGCATGCCATCCTCCTGTCGAAACTATCATGCAGAGGTTTCGCAGGTCGCGTCGACTAGGGCAAGGGAAGGGTGCCGCAATGGGGTGGGTCCGGTTGATCTGGCCCGGCGCTGTTTCGGTGGGCGGCTCTACGGCTCAGCGGTGACCCGGTTCCGGCCGGTTGTTTTGCTGCGATAAAGCAACTGGTCCGCACGTTCGAAGATCGCCAGGGCGCCTTCGCCTGCACGCCGCTCGGTTACGCCGCAACTCAGCGTGAATCGGCCCAGTTCCTCGTCCGATCTCTGGCTGAGCCACAGGATGTCTGCAAATGCCGCCCGGATTGTTTCACACAGCTTCTGGGCGCCAACCAGCCCGGTGTCCGGCAAAATCAATGCAAATTCCTCACCGCCAACACGTGCCGCAACGTCCTTGCCCTTCGAGTTCTGCATCAGGACTTTGCCTGCGCCGCGCAGAATATTGTCGCCGACCGCATGTCCAAAGCTGTCGTTGATCCGCTTGAAGTGATCCAGGTCGATCATCGCAAAGCTGAATTTCGCATCCTCCTCGATCAGCTGATCAAGCATTTCATCCAGGTGGCGCCTGTTCAGCAGTCCGGTCAGGTGATCGCGCGCTACCGAGTCGCGCAAATCATGCAGTTCCTGTTTCATCTCGCCCAACTCGCGCTGGGTTTTCTTGAGTTGCTCGGAAATGCCTTGGGTCTGGTTCAGATGCGCGCGGCTGGACAGGACGACATCCTTGCATATTGCAACCAGATCCTCTCGCGTCACGGTCTCGGTCGCGCTGCGCATGCTTTTGCGCAGAACGTTCGCCATTTCCAGGTTGCCCTTCATGCCATCGTCCAGCTGGGCGTTGACCTGGCTGATCTCGGCATGAAGGGTGGCGCGGATCCGTGCGAGATCCTGTGCCAGCGAAACCGCACCAAAAAATTCCGTGTGCAGTTCCATAAGCTGCTTTTCGAGTTCCGGATGGGGCCGATCCAGCATGCTATTCAAGCGTGCCGCAACTTCGGGTTTGCTGTTTGACACATATGCCAACAGCAGTTCGTAGATTTCGGGTGAGGGGGCGATGGACAGGGACCTGGCTATTTGCAGGACCTTGCCCGCATCATCCAGAACCTCGTGCAGCCGCGGATCGACGTTCATGGTGACCTCAACATGACTTGGCGTCGTTTTCTTAGCGGCAGATCCTTGTAAGATAATTAACTGGGCGAGACTTCGCACATTGCCAAGTCACGGGCGCTGTTAACGTTTTCTTAACGCCAAGAGTAAATGCTTTGTAAATGGCGACAGTCCGGGACCTGTTGCCTCAATGCAAGGGTGGTGACGTGAGAATACTCGTTGTTCAGGACAATGAAGACCTCGGCCGCATCTGGTGCCGCTTCCTTGCGCGTTCCGGATTGGTGGCGGATCTTTCGTTGTCGCGCGAAGACGCCCTGAACGCCCTGAAAGACACATCCTATGACGCACTGGTGATCGAGCCTGCGATGCCTGATGGCGGCGGCATCCCGGTGGCTGACTTTGCGACCTACCGCAATCCGGAAATCGCAATCATCGCGGTGACCAAGTCCACATTCTTCTCGGACGGTTCGATCTTTGGGCTTATCCCGAACGCCCGTGGTTTTCTGCGCACGCCGGTCCGCCCGGCCGATCTTGTGGCATATCTCGAATATTGTGCCAGCCGCGCATCTCAGAAGGTCAACAACACCGCCTCGGCCATCTAGGGGTCTGTTTGCGCCCCTCTGCCATGAGGTTTCAGCCAGTCGATCTGCGGGGCCAAAGGGACGATCCTCGTCGGGTTGATCGATTCGTGGCTGTAGTGATAGTGGCGCCGGATATGGTCTATGTTCACCGTCTCGGCGACACCCGGCATCTGATACAATTCGCGCGCATAGCCCCATAGGCTGGGAAAGTCGATCAACCGGTTACGGCTGCATTTGAAGTGACCGTGGTAAACGCCATCAAACCGCGCAAGCGTCGGGAACAGGCGCCAGTCAGCCTCGGTCACATGATCACCGGCCAGATAGCGCTGTCCGGTCAGTCTATCCTCCAACCAGTCCATCGTGTCGAACAACTCGTTCACCGCCACGTCATAGGCCTGCTGCGAGACTGCGAAACCGCAGCGATACACCCCGTTGTTCAAGGTATTGTAAATCCGGTGGTTGACCGCATCGATCTCGGTTCGCAATGACTCGGGGTAGAAATCCAGCCGATTCCCCGTCAGATCGTCAAAGGCGCTGTTGAACATCCGTATGATCTCGGAACTTTCGTTGGACACGATGGTACCGGTTTCCTTGTCCCACAAGACCGGAACCGTCGCCCGCCCGCTGGCGTCGCTGTCAGCACGTGTATAGATCTGATGGAGCTTGTCCGACCCAAATAAACGATCGCCGGTCGCGCCGGCATAGTCGGTGTCGAAGGTC
Source organism: uncultured Oceanibium sp. (assembly GCA_964459085.1). Taxonomy (GTDB): domain Bacteria; phylum Pseudomonadota; class Alphaproteobacteria; order Rhodobacterales; family Rhodobacteraceae; genus Halovulum. The sequence goes on from CAYWND010000165.1 coordinate 2,890, forward strand.
CAACCCTGATCCAGCATGTCAGGGTGGACCACGTCGACGCTGACATGATCGGTCAGTCCCTTTAGCGCGCGGAAAATCAAAGTCCTGTGCGCCCAGGGACAGGCATAGGACACGTAGAGATGATACCGCCCCGACGCCGCGGCATAGCCGCCGACACCTGTCGGTCCGACAGACCCGTCGCACGTGATCCAGTTGCGGTAGACCGCGTCGGCGCGCTTGAAGGCGCCATCCTTGGCACTGGTGATCAGCGCCTCGGTCACCCACTGTCCGTCGACAATCCGTCCCATGCAAACCTCCGAAAGCTATGCTCTCTACCATCTAGCACGGCGCATCCCGAATGAAATGGTGCATGCTGCGCAAGCATGTTTCCGGTTGGTCAACAATAAATTGGCGCCGCATGACTTATCCGCTTGAAACGACTCAGTTTTGTGCCAACTCTGCGGAACTAGGGGGCGTTACGATGGACAGTTATTTTCCAGGGGCCGACGAGGCCGAGATCAACCGGGTCAACCAGCGCAAGAGATCGCGGCGCAGGTTGCGCCTTGCGATCGGTGACCAGCATGTCGACATCGCGACTTGGTGGAAGGATCGGCTGACGGTCGCGTCAGATGCCCCAAGGGTTTCCCGGGGGTTTGTGGACATCTATGACGGCGACACCCACCTGGTTCACGGGCTGATCTATCAGACGGCAGAGGATCAGGACACACGCCACTACGCGTTCAAGTCGATGAGCGCGGCGTCCGATGCGCCCCCTGCGGATTTTGTTCGAACCCGACCCCAACCGGCGGGCTTGCTGGCCGCCCCCAAACGGGCTTGATCGAATAATCCACGTACAATTCGCAGAACAGCGCAAAAATCTTCACTCAAGCATGCCGTACGCCGTAATTTCCGGCTGAGATTGCGCAGCGTGCGGGATACAGTTGCGCGATCATTTCTATAGGTGCGCTGATGATTCCCCATCCCTATCTGCTCTTTCTCGGTGACGCACCGGATGCTTTGGCCGCCAAGGTGGCGCAAGGGATCCGCGACTGGCGGCCCGAGGATTCCGTTGGCCAGTTCCGTATGGAAGGTTGCAATGCGGACATGGGTCTTCCCGACATGACAATTGCCCAGGCAGTTGACGCCGGGGCCAAAACGTTGGTGATCGGGGTGGCGAACCGGGGCGGACAGATCTCGGCGTCGTGGATTGCGGTGCTGAAAGAGGCGATCGCGGCGGGCATGGATATCGCATCGGGCCTACATAACCTTTTGCGGGACGAACCCGAATTGGTCGCGGCCGCCGAAGCGGCCGGGCGAACGCTGCACGATGTTCGCATCCCCTCGGTCAAATACCCAATCGCAAACGGCAAGCGTCGTTCGGGCAAGCGATGTCTGGCGATCGGCACAGACTGCTCGGTCGGCAAGATGTACACCGCCATCGCGATGGAACGCGAGATGCATCAGCGCGGTCTCAAAGCCTCGTTTCGGGCCACTGGACAGACCGGTATCCTGATCACCGGGGACGGTGTCCCGCTGGACGCCGTCATCGCGGATTTTATGGCGGGAAGCGTCGAGTACCTTACGCCCGACAACGACGACGACCACTGGGATCTGATCGAGGGGCAGGGCAGCCTGTTCCACGCGTCCTATTCCGGCGTTACCATGGCGCTGATCCATGGCGGGCAGGCTGACGCGCTGATCCTGTGCCATGAACCGACGCGCGCCCATATGCGCGGGCTGCCCGACTATCAGCTGCCATCCTTGCACGATCTGCGCCAGATCGGGCTTCAACTGGCCAAGGTGGTCAATCCGGACGTGCGTGTTGTGGGCATTTCGGTCAACACCTCGGCTATGCCCGAGGCCGAGGCGCTGGCCTATCTGGCAGCACTCGAGACCGAACACGGTCTGCCAGCGGTTGATCCGTACCGCCAAGGCGCCGGTCGCCTAGTCGACGCGCTGGAATGAAGCGATCCGTCCATCGCGACCGACTGGCCCTGCGCGAGGTCTTTACCATCTCGCGCGGATCGCGGACGCATGCGGACGTGCTGCGTGTGGTAATCGAGGATCAGGGGCTGGTGGGGCAGGGCGAATGCGTGCCCTACGCCCGCTATGGCGAGACGATGGACAGCGTGATCGCTCAGATAGAGAGCGTGCCGGTGGACGTGGATCATAGCGGTCTTGCGGGCCTGTTGCCCGGCGGTGCCGCGCGCAACGCTCTGGATTGCGCGTTGTGGGATCTGAAGGCCAAACAGGCGGGCGCTCGGGTATGGGATCTGCTGGGGCTGCAAGCGCCGGGGCCGGTCACGACCGCCTATACCCTGTCGCTGGGAACCCCCGCCGCGATGCAGGATCAGGCAGCGCGGAACGCTGATCGCCCGCTCTTGAAGGTCAAGCTGGGTGGAGGGTCCGAGGATGCCGACCGCATCCGCGCGGTTCGCGCAGGTGCGCCCAAGGTGCGGATCATCGTCGATGCCAACGAGGGGTGGAGCGCTGACGAATACTGCGCCCTTGTGCCGCTCTTTGCGGATCTGGGAGTCGAGATGATCGAACAGCCGTTTCCTGCGGGCGAAGATGCGGCTCTGGACGGGCTCGAACGGCCGATTGCAATCTGTGCGGATGAAAGCTGCCATGACCGCACCTCGCTGGATGATTTGGCCGGGCCTTATGACATGGTCAACATCCCGCTCGACACGACCGGCGGCCTGACCGCGGCGCTGGCATTGCGCGATGCCGCGCGCGATCAGGGCTTCCGGATCATGGTCGGCTGCATGGTCGGCTCGTCCCTGGCCATGGCGCCGGCGCATCTGGTCGCCCAGGGTGCCGAGATCGTCGATCTGGACGGGCCGCTGCTGCTGGCCGAGGATCGCGACCCGGCCATCGCCTATCACGGATCGGACATGATGGCGCCCGACGCCGCGCTTTGGGGATAAGGAGAAACCGATGAGCCGGATTGTTTATGTGAACGGAGAGTACCTGCCCGAAGAAGACGCCAAGATCTCGATCTTTGACCGCGGCTTTCTGATGGCCGACGGGGTCTACGAGGTCACGTCCGTTCTGGAAGGCAAGCTGATCGACTTCCCCGGCCATGTCGCCCGCCTGTCCCGCTCGCTGGGCGAGTTGGACATGGTCGCGCCGGTCGATGACGACGAACTGCTGGCGATCCACCGCGAACTGGTGACCCGCAATGACCTGGATGAAGGCCTGGTCTATCTGCAGGTCACACGCGGCGCGGCGGACCGGGATTTCGTCTATCCCGAAGGGGCCACGCCCAGCCTGGTGATGTTCACCCAGAAAAAACCGCTGGCCGAAACCAGGGCCGCCGAGACCGGGATCAAGGTCATCTCGGTCGATGACATCCGCTGGGGCCGGCGCGACATCAAGACCGTCCAGCTGCTGGCGCCGTCGATGTGCAAGATGATGGCCAGGAAGGTCGGCAAGGACGACGCCTGGATGGTCGAGGACGGGCAGGTCAACGAGGGCACGTCCAACAACGCCTATATCGTGACCCGCGACGGGACGATCGTGACGCGGGACCTGTCGACCTCGATCCTGCACGGGATCACCCGGGCGGCGGTGCTGGCCTATGCCCGCGAGGCGCAGATGAAGGTCGAAGAACGCCCCTTCACGATCGCCGAGGCACAGG
>CAYWND010000166.1:0-4890 GCA_964459085.1 uncultured Oceanibium sp.
TCCTCTTTGGTCATCAGCCCGATGGACATCAGCGTGACGCCATGATTGCGCAGCGGCAGAATGGTCTTGCCATCGGGCGAGGCTGGACGCCCCGAGATGCCCAGCATCCGCGGCTGTGACGGCCCGTAGACATCCGCATCCAACAGCCCAACACGCCGCCCCTCGGCCGCCAACGCAGTCGCCAGATTTGCCGACACCGTGGACTTGCCCACGCCGCCCTTGCCGCTGGCAATGGCCACGATGCGCTCGACCCCGGGCACCTTGGCCGGGCCTGCGGTCTTGGTCGGATGACGCCCGACCGTCAAATCCGGCGGCGGCTTGGGCTGGCTGTGTGCGGTCAGCAGGGCCGAGACGCTCTGCACCCCTGGAAGTTTCTCCAGGGCCTCGACTGCGCCGACGCGCACCGGTTCCATCGCGACGCCCTGGGACTGGTCGGCCACCTCGATCACAAACCGCACGCGCCCGTCCTCGACCGTCAGCGCGCGCACCAGATCGGCACTGACCAGATCCTTCTTGGTAAACGGATCGATCTGGGACTTCAGAACCTCCAGGACCTCTTCCCGTGTGATGCTCAAGCCTCGTCTCCTGGTGAAATTGTGCCTTCTACTGTATGGGTTACGCCCAACTCCTCAACCGTCAAGACAACTTTCGCCCGCACCGGCCCGTCCAGTCCTCCACGGTCCCGGATCGCGGTCTCGATCGCCTGCTGCGAGGTCACCCCCACTTGTTTCAGAAACTTGCGCATCGACATGTTGATCGCGTCGTCCGACATCACCACCCCTTTTCATTTTGTTGTACCTGCGACGTGCCTCCGCTTATGTTGGTCGAAAGCACGCGCGTGGCAAGGCCGCTACGCCAAAAAAGAAACCACGGGAAGGAACCGGATGCGGATCTTCGCAGCCATGGTTGTAACTTGTCTCGCGATGTACGGGTCCGTCGCCGCCCAGGACCGGCTGGTCCGGATCGCAGCCCCCGACGCGCTGATCGACAGCGGGCTGATGAAACACGTCTTGCCCCGGTTCAAGTTCAAGACGCAGATCGTTGTCGAAGTGGCCGAGCCTGCCGAGATCACCTTTTCCACCGGCCCCGGCACGCCTGTTTTCAGTTGGCAGGGAGAGACCTGGACCATCTCGCCCCGCCCAACCGAGGGCTGGGCCGGGCGATTTGCAGATTGGCTGCTGTCGGATGTGGGGCGAAACACCATCACCTCCTACGGCGACGGTGCCTTTGCCGCGCCCGAGGCCAAGAAGGTCGAGGTCGCAGCCGTCAGTTTTGACGGCGACGTGCGCGAAGGCGAGGAACTGGCCCATTACCACTGCGGCCGATGCCATGTCGTAAGCCAACGCAATCGTATGGGCGGTATCGGGTCGACCCCATCCTTCGGTGCGATGAAGAACTTTGTCGACTGGCGAGAAAAGTTCATCGCCTTTTACACGCTGAACCCGCACCCGTCGTTTACGCAGATCGAAACCCTGACCAATCCGTTCGATCCCGCGCGCCCACCACCCATCGCCCCGGTCGAGATGAGCTATGCGGACTACGAGGCGATCCTGGCCTACGTCGATCGACTGCCGGTCAAGGATCTGGGCGGCGCGATCATTTCCAAGTAGTCGCTGGGCCTGGGGCCGCGCGACAGCCGCTCTGAAAACCCCGCGAGGGGTTTCTCAGAGCTTGAGGACTCGTCCGCGCCAGCGGACACCGTTGCCTCAGCTTTTGTAGTCGTCCGTCGTGCGCACCTTGGGGCGCGGGCCGGCGGCAAAGGGTTGCGCCTCGGAATGGTATTGCGCGGTGACCCGGCAGTCGTCGCACATCCGGATCAGCCGCGCATTGTCCGAATTTGTGAACATCGCGTGCTGGCCCTCCAGCTTCTCGACGATCCGCTCGATGGTGGATTTCACCCCGAACAGCTTGCCGCACTCGATGCAGGCATAGGGCTCTTCCTCGTTCAGAACCTGCTCGGACAGGGCCGCATCCGACAGGTTCATGCGCGGCTCCAGTGTGATCGCATCCTCGGGGCAGACGGATGCGCACAGCCCGCATTGCAGGCAGGCATCTTCCTTGAACGTCAGCTTTGGGCTGTCCGGATCATCGGCCAGCGCGCCCGGGGGGCAGAGCGACGCGCAGGCCAGGCATAACGTGCAAGCCTCGGTATCGACCAGCACCGCACCATAGGGCGCCCCCGCAGGCAACGCGATCAGGTCTTCGCCTTCAGGTCGCAGCGTCCGGGCCGCCAGCCGTGCAGCTTCGCGCCGTGCGCCCAGGGCCAGGATAGGGGTGATCTGCGGCATCATCGCGTCCGCCTCGGCAAACAGGGCAGCCGACATCGCATCCGGGTCAGCCACGTCCAGCACCCGCACCGCCGGACGGCCCGCAATCGCGACCGCCAGATCAACCTGAGCCGCCAACTGATCCCGGTCAGTCCGCGGCGCAGCCAAAATGTCCACCCGCGCAAAACCCACGCCCAACGCAACCAGCATCTCGGCATGCCCGAACGTACCCAACTGATCGACCGCCATCGGCACCACATCCGCTGGCAGCCCATCGCCATGGCGCGCCGCCAGCGCGATCATTTCGACCCCAAAGTCCCCATCATGCACCAGCAGCCGCGGCCGCACGCCACCGTTTCCGCGATAGGCCTCGGCCATTGTGTGCAGGCGGCCAAACACATCGCCTGCAGGTGGGTCGTCATAGGCCACCGCGCCCGACGGGCAGGCCGACGCGCAGGCTCCGCACCCGGCACAGATATCCGGATCGATCGCAACGCCATCACCCGCCGAAGTGATCGCCCCCGTCGGACACAGATCCAGGCACCGCGTGCACGCGGTCTGCCCCGCCCGGCTGTGCGCACACAGGCTGTCCTGATAGGTCACATAAAGCGGCTTTTCGAATGTGCCCACCATGTGCGAGGCCTCGAACGCCGCCCGAGCCACCGCCAACGGGTCGCCCGGATCGGCCCGGACATAGCCCTCACGTTTCTCCCAGGCCGGAACAGCAGGCGGATTGCCCGAAATGTCCAGGATCAGATCGCAGGCCGACGCCGCGCCATCCCTGGGCGCCGCGCGGCCCAGCGGCCCGCGTCCGCCCGGTTCAATCGCGCGGAAACCGTCAATCACCACCTCGAACTTGCCCAAAGCGCCACGAACCGACCGCAACTGACCGACGATCACGTCCACATCCCGCACCGGCGGGACAACCGCATCATCCGCATCCGGCAGCAGCAGCGTGACCGTCAGAACCCCCGACACCTGCCGCGCCGTATCGATCGCCGTCGCGTCCCGACCCAGGATCAGACAGGTCCCGTGCGACGTGACATCATAGGTCTTCGCTGCCGGTCTCGGCCGCTGCGCATCCGCCAGCAATGCCGCGATCTTGGGCGTCTTGTCCGACGTGTCGGCAGACCATCCCGCACGATCGCGGATGTCCACCGACAGTGGCGCGGGCAAGTCCATCTCGTCTGCCAGCGCGTCAAAGACCGGCACTTCTTGCCCGCAAGCCACGATCACATCGCCGCCCGCCTCCAGCGCCTTGGCGAGGTCAGTCAGTTGATGGGTACACAGCCCCGAATGCACCTTCGAGCAGTCCAGCCCCGTGGCCTGCGCGATGCCGTCGCGATCCAGTGTCTGCGATCCCGCACAATTGCAAAGCATAAGTTTCGGCGCCATGGTCTGCCCTCCCCTGGATGACCTTCTTACTGGACGAACGCCGCAGCCCGTCCTACCGTCACCCCTCGCCATAAACACTAGCCGGTGATCTGCTGGCGTAAAGACGGCGCGGAGGGAAAGCGTGGAAAAATCGGTCTCGATGCCGCTGGGGGTGGTGGTTCGCAAGTCACCGGGCGTCACCCGCTGGGCGAAATGGGTCTGGAAGGCGGTAGCGGTGCTGCCCGGCGCGGGCCCCGCCGACTGGAAAGAGATGCGTCAGGACGGCGAGGCGGTGGAATATCACGCCGGTACCTTGCCGCTGACGCTCTATCGCACCGATACCGAGGCCTATCTGAATGGCCTGACCGCGCCTGTTCCGTCGATCTATGTGGTGCTGCGTGACGACCTGGGCGAGGTTTCGCTGCACGCCGTCACCGCATCGCCCTACGAGGCACAGGACTACCTCGACAGCGGTGAAGAGATCGTGGAACCCGTGCCCATGCCCGAGGGGCTGGTCGCCTGGATCCGCGAATTTGTCGACCGCCACCACAAGGACGAGGCGTTTATCAAGCGCAGGCGTGACAAGAAACGCATCGATCTGGTCGAGGACGGCATCGGGGACGCGCGCATCCGCCAGACCGCAGATGTGTTCCGCTCGCCCGGCAGCAAGAAGATCCGGCTGCAATGAGTGGCAAAGACTTCCTCTCGCGCTGGAGCGATCGCAAACGCGCCGCCGCCGATCAGGATGGCTCTGACGCCTCTGATGATCTGTCGCCGCAGGATCCGCCCGCCGAACCGGCAACAGACCAGCCCCCACCCGACGACGACCGGACAGATGCAGAGATCCTTGCTGATATGGGGCTGAAGGATCCTGACCAGATGACGCAACAGGACGATTTTTCCGCGTTCATGTCGGCCGCCGTCCCCGCGCGCTTGCGCACCCGCGCCCTGCGCAGACTGTGGCACGTCAATCCGGCCTTTGCGCACATCGATGCGATGGTCGAATATGGCGAGGACTACACCAATGCCGCCACCGTGGTCGAAAACCTGCAAACCGCCTACGAGGTTGGCAAGGGCATGCTGCGCGACGCAATCGAACAGGACGACCCCGCCATCACAGAAGATCCCGGGGAACCGGAGGAGGTCACCGCAGCCGATGCGCCGCCGCCACAGGACATCGAGCCGCGTTCCGCTGACCCGCAGGATGTGCAGGATGTGCAGGATGCACAGGATGCGCAGGATGCGCAGG
>CAYWND010000166.1:4990-6472 GCA_964459085.1 uncultured Oceanibium sp.
CAGGATGCGCAGGATGCGCAGGCGCTGTCCGATGCCCTCGATCCTCGCACAACCGCCGATATCGAACCCGAAGATTCGGAGACGGCCCGCAGAGCGCCACGAATGGCGTTTCGCTTTCCACAGGCGTAATGGCTAAGGTCCGAATAGTGGACCGAAAACAGTTGACCGGTGGGGAAAATCCCTTAGCGTGGATTTCAGAGAGACAACAATAAACAAAGGCTAGCCAGTTGAGCCAAGCCGACAGAGAGGTGAGGATCCCCGAAGAGGACGCGCTGCGCGCGGACCTCTATGGATTTTTGGGCGCCCTTCTATCCGCCCCACCCTCGACCGAACTTCTGAACAAGACTGCACGCCTTTCAGGCGATACGACCGAACTGGGTGCCGCAATCGGGGCCCTGTCCAGGGTTGCTAAAGCCACCAACACCAAAGCTGTCGCACGCGAATACAACGCGCTTTTCATCGGTCTGGGCCGGGGCGAGTTGCTGCCCTATTCCAGCTACTACATGACCGGGTTTCTGAACGAAAAGCCGCTGGCGGCGCTGCGCAACGACATGGCGGCCTCGGGCATCGAGCGGTCCGAAAACGTGTTCGAGCCCGAGGACAACATCGCCAGCCTATGCGAAATGATGGCCGGCCTGATCCTCGGCCGTTTCGGCGATCCCGCCGACCTGCAGTCGCAGAAGGAATTTTTCAACAAGCACATCGCCCCCTGGGCCGGTCACTTCTTTACCGACCTTGAAGGGGCACAAAACTCGGTTCTCTACGCGCCTATCGGCAGCGTCGGCCGGGTTTTCATGGAGATCGAACGCGAAGCGTTTCGGATGGCGGGTGATAGCTAGACCCGCCCGACAAGAAGGGGCCGATCCCGCCGACGGGTGGTGCGGCCGAGATAACGAGAAACGGAGGACAACCATGACAGACAAGAAGGCGGACGAAGGACGCCGGTCATTCCTCAAGCTCGCAGGGGTTTCTGCCCCCGCAGCCGCAGCGGCCATGGCGGTAACGCCGGAAGACGCCGAAGCAGCCGAGCTTGATACCGCGGGCGAAGGCCTGCGCAAAACGCCTCATGTGAAGGCCTACCTGGAAAGCGCCCGGTTCTAGATCGGTCCCTTTCAGCCAACGGGGTAACTGGTTGCGTGACGCCCGACTTCCCCAAGGCACCAGCAAGAAACCAAGCGAGGCCCGAACGGGTCCAGCAAGGGAGAACACAATGCTAAGGAAAAAGACCTCAGGGGTAGCGCGACGCCCCCGCCACGGTTCGATCCTTTCCCAAATCGCCGAGAAATCCGTCGATCGCCGTGCGTTCCTGCGCACCAGCGGTCTGGCCATCGGCGGCCTGGCGGCGGTTGGCGCCACGGGCGGAATGGTTAAAAAAGCAAATGCACAATCAGCCATCAGCGGCGCGGTCGAGACCGTCAAGTCGGTCTGCACCCACTGTTCGGTCGGCTGTACGGTCATCGCCGAAGTGGCGAACGGCGTCTG
>CAYWND010000167.1:0-6414 GCA_964459085.1 uncultured Oceanibium sp.
CTGTGATCGGTCTGCGGGCGGACATGGACGCGCTGCCGATCCAGGAGGTGCGGGATCTGGCCTACAAGTCGCAGGTCGACGGGCGCATGCATGCCTGCGGCCATGACGGCCACACCGCGATCCTGCTGGGGGCCGCCCGCTATCTGGCCGAGACGCGCAACTTCTCGGGCTCGGTCGCGTTGATCTTCCAGCCCGCAGAAGAGGGCGGGGCGGGTGCGCTGGCGATGATGGACGATGGTCTGATCGAACGCTTCGGCATCTCGCGCGCCTTTGCGCTGCACAACTGGCCCGGCCTGGCCGAAGGGCAGATCGAGACCAATCCCGGCGCCACGATGGCCGCGGCCGACGCCTTTGACATCCGCATCGAAGGGTACGGCGCCCATGCCGCCTGGCCGCATATCAGCATCGACCCGATCATGATCGGGTCGCAGATCGTGCAGGCGCTGCAGACAGTGGTGTCGCGCAACAGCGACCCGCAGGACGCGGTGGTCGTGTCCGTCACGCAATTCACGTCCGGCAACACCTACAATGTCATCCCGACAGACGCGCATCTGAGGGGCACCGTGCGCACACTCAGCGAGCAAGTGCGGTTGAAAGTGGCCGAACGGATCAAGGCGCTGGTCGTCGGGATTGCCGACATGCACGGCGCCAAGGTCGAGCTGGACTATGAAATGGGCTATCCGGTGACCATCAACGACCCGGACGAGGCGGCCTTTGCCATGGCGGCCGCGCGCGACGTGGTGGGCGAGACGGGCGGCAGTCTGGGCCACGTGCCCGCAATGGGGGCCGAGGATTTCGGCTACATGCTGCAGAAACTACCAGGCGCCTATGTCTATCTGGGCACCGGCGAGGGGCCGGGCCTGCACCATCCCGAATACGACTACAACGACGACGTTTCGGCCATCGGCGCCTCGTTCTTCGCCCGGCTGGTCGAACGGGCGCAGCCCGCGAGCATCTAGCGCCGCCCCCATGACTTAAATCTCGATCTCCAGCCGTTCGAGGCCATGGAAGTGGTACCTGTCGGCATAGCGTGGCGAGCCGCGCAGCCTCAAATCGGGGCAACGTTCGAACAGTATTTGCAAGGCGATCCGCAGCTCCAACCGCGCCAGCGGGGTACCGACGCAGAAATGCAGCCCCGCGCCAAAGGCCAGATGCGCAGGCGGCGGCCGGGTGGGATCGAACCTGTGCGGATCGGCAAACACCTCGGGGTCCCGTCCCGCCCCGGCCAGCAGCAGCCCCACGGTATCGCCGCGGGCGAATTGGTGGTCCGCGATCTCGACCGGCTCCAGCGCATAGCGCGTGAACAGATGCAGCGGCGGATCGTGGCGCAGGATCTCTTCGCCCGCTGCGGCCGCATCGTCGGGGCGGATGCCAGCCTCCAGCAATGCCTTCACACCATTCCCGATCGTGTGCACGGTCGCCTCGTGCCCCGCATTCAACAGCAGGATGCAGGTCGCCACCAATTCATCCTCGGACAGCCGGTCCTGCTGATCCCGGACATGGATCAGGTGCGACAGCAGATCGTCCTGCGGATCGGCGCGCCGATCGGCGATGACCTCGGTCAGATGGTCGGCAAAGGCGAGCGTCGCGGCCACGGCTGCGTCCTCGACCGCCCGATCGCGACGCGCCTGGTACATCGCGACCATGGCGTGCGACCAGTCCAGCAACTGCGGCACCATCCGGTCCTCGACCCCGATCAGCCGGGCGATGATCGTCGCGGGCAGCGGTTCGGAAAACGCGGTGATCAGGTCCGTGGGGCCATCAAATCGGTCGATCAGCGCGTGGCATAGCTGCGCAATCTCGTCCTCCATCGCGGCGATCCGGCGCGAGGTGAACGCGCGCAGAACCAACCCGCGCAGCCTGGTGTGCGCAGGCGGCTCGCGATCCAGCATGGACAGCCGATCATAGCGATAGAACGGCTCCAGATGCGGGGGCGTTGGCTGCTTCAGATCGTCGGGCAACTCGCGCCCGAACCGCCGGTCACGCAGCAGGGCCGAGACAACGGCGTGGCTGGCGCTGCAGGGCATCCCGTAGTCGGACCACAGAACCAACGGCCCCGATCCGCGCAGCCGGTCGTAGAACGGGTAGGGGTCCTGGACGAACGCGGGATCGCGCGGGGACTGGGTGATCTGGGGCAGGGCCGTCACGAACGATCCAGCGCCTGTTCCAGATCAGCGATCAGATCCGCCGCCGCCTCGATCCCCGTGGACAGCCGCAGCAGCGTGTCGGGCACCTTGGAATAGGGCGGCTCGACCGCTTTGCGGTGCTCGATCAGGCTTTCGACCCCGCCAAGGCTGGTGGCCGGGATAAAGACGCGGCAGTTGCGCGCGACCGCGTTGGCCGCTTCGGCCCCGGCCTCGGTCAGGATCGACAGCATGCCGCCAAACCCGCCTGTCATCTGCGCCCTGGCAACGGCGTGACCGGGATGATCGGGCAGACCGGGATAAAGGACGGCGGCCACCTTGGGGTGATCACTCAGCGCCGTGGCGATGGCCAGCGCGTTTTCGCAGGCGCGCTCCCAGCGCAGGAACAGTGTCCGCATCCCCCGGATCAGCAGCCAGGCAGGAAAGGGCGACAGCGTCGTCCCGGTCAGATACCGCACCTCGCGCAGGTCAGCCAACAGATCGTCCGTCGCCAGCGACAGCACGCCAGCGGTTACGTCCGAATGGCCGGACAGGTACTTGGTCGCGGAATGAAAGGCGATGTCCGCCCCCAGCGCCAAGGCCCGTGTCGCACAGGGCGGTGCCGCCGTGCCGTCGACCGCCAGCCGCGCGCCCGCCGCATGGGCGATCCCGGCGGCAGCCGCGATGTCGACCACGTCCCAGGTCGGGTTGGCAGGCGTCTCGACCCACAAAAGCGCGGTGCCCGGCGCGACCGCGGCGGCCATCGCCTGGGCATCCGCCTGGTCATAGAATGTCACCGACAGGCGCCCCGTTTCCGCCAGCCTGCGCAACCATGTCAGGCCGCCGTGGTACATCACCTCAGGGGCCGCGACATGGGCACCCGGCGGCAGCGTCTCCATTAGCGTTGTAAAGGCCGACAGGCCCGACGCAAACGTCAGCGTCGCCGCCGCCCCTTCGAGGTCGCGGATCAGATCCTCGGCATGGACCACCGTCGGCCCACCGTCGCGGCCATAGATGTAATCCTGACGCGGCGCATAGTCCGCATCGCGCGCAAACGTCGCCGACAGCTCGATGGCGGGGGTGACGCCGCCATGCATGGGGTCGATATGGCGCAGGGCCTGGGCCGCGCGCGTTTCGGGGTGCAACTGGCGATTGGGGCGGGTGTCTGACATCAGCGTATCCTTGGGGCGTGCGCTGCACTCTACGCACCGGTGCGGGCTTGACAAGCGATGCGTGCCGCCGGTCATGTTTGACACCGCTGCAAGGCACCGGACGCAACCCGACCATCACAGGAGAACAATGCTCGACCCGCGCAAGTTATGGCTTGGCCTCTCGGCGCTGCTGGTGATCGCGGCGCTTTATGTCGCCGGGGCCTGGGCGGGCTACCGCACCGCGCTGCCACGCCTGGCTGAACGTGGCGACGCGGCGCTCGAGCTTGCGCAGGACCGCCTGGCGGGTCAGTTGGCCGTCTATCGCTATCTGCCCGCAGTACTGGCGCGACACCCGGATGTGGTTGCAAGTCTGCAAGGCAGGCCGCCCGCGCATGCCTATCTGCGCCAGGTGGCAGATGTTTCGGGGGCGTTGGATATCTATCTGATGGACCGCTCGGGCACCACGATCGCCGCTTCGAACTGGCAGATGGAGCGCAGTTTTGTCGGTCGGAACTTTGCCTGGCGGCCGTATTTTCAGCGCGCCATTGGGGGCGGCCTTGGGTTTTATCACGCGGTTGGGACGACGTCTCTGCAGCGCGGGTTCTACTTTGCGCACCCGGTTCGCGATGGTGCGGATCGGATCATCGGGGTGCTGGCTGTAAAAGTCGATCTGGAACGGATCGAAAGCGTGTGGCGCGGCGACCGCGAGGCCGCCTTTTTCCACGACAGTAACGGCGTCATCTTTCTGACCAACCGCGACGTTCTGGTCCTGAGGCGTTTGGCCGAGGCCGCCCCTCTTTCCGCAGAGGCGCTGCGCCAATACGCCGACACCGCGCCTGTCGCGTTGCCGAAGTTGCAGAACCGGCAGCAAGGAGGGCACAGGATCTGGACCGGATTGCCCGGCAGCGAGTTGTCGGGACAGGCGATCTGGATCAGTCGGCCCATGCCGACGCTGGGCCTGACCGGCAATGTGCTTGTCGACACCGCCGAAGGGGCAGCGCAAGCGACGCTTTGGGGGCTCTTGAGTGCCGCTTCTGGGGCCGCGATCCTTGCCCTGGGCGGGATCGTCGTGACCCGGCGAAACGCCTTGCGCAGGCAGCTTGAGACAGAAGAACACGCCAAGGCCAGATTGGAACGCGACGTTGCCGACCGCACCCGGGATCTCAGCGATGCCAACGCCGCTTTGCGCGCCGAGGTTGCAGAACGCGTGGCGACCGAGGCCGCGTTGCGGGACGTGCAAGACCAGCTTGTGCAGGCCGGAAAGCTCAAAGCGCTGGGCGAGATGTCGGCGGGGATCAGTCACGAGTTGAACCAGCCGCTGGCGGCGATCCAGACCCTTGCCGACAACACCGAGATTCTGCTGGATCGCGGCGATCAGGACCGCGTACGCGGCAACCTGTCGGCGATGGCGGGGCTGGCCGAACGGGCAGGGCGCATCATTCGCAACCTGCGCGCCTTTGCCCGCAAAGAGGGCGAACCGGCGGGCGAGGTGGACCTGATCTGCATCGTCAACGACGCAATCGACATCGTTGCCCCCAGAATGCGGCAATCCCAGGTCGACCTGGAATGGGATCCAGAGGCGCGGCCCGTGATGGCAATCGGTGGCAAGGTCCGGCTGCAACAGGTGGTGCTGAACCTGATCACCAACGCCATGGACGCCATGGAGGGTCAGGATACCAAGCGGCTGGACATCTCGGTGGCCCGAACAGGCGACCGGATCCAGCTCTCGGTCCGGGACGAGGGGCCGGGTTTGGAGTTGCCCGATCAGGTCTTTGATCCGTTTTTCACCACCAAGGCGGTGGGCGAGGGGCTGGGCCTTGGCCTGTCGATCTCGTACGGGATCGTCCAAAGTTTCGGCGGCAACATCCGGGGCGAAAACTGCCCGGGTGGCGGCGCCGTCTTTACCGTAGATCTGCCAGCCGCCCGGGACGAGGACCGGGCCGCATGACCGGACGCGTGCTGCTGGTGGATGATGACGCGGATGTGCGCATGGCGGTCGGCCAGTCGCTGGAACTGGCGGACTATACCGTGATCGCGTGCAAGTCCTTTATCGAGGCGACCGACCACCTGACGCCCGGCTTTCGTGGGGTGATCGTCACTGACGTGCGTATGCCCGGCAAGGACGGGTTTGACCTGCTGGCGCGCGCGCAAAAGATCGACCCGCATATCCCGGTGATCGTCCTGACGGGCGAGGGCGACATTCCGATGGCCGTGCAGGCGATGACCCAGGGCGCCTATGATTTTCTGGCCAAACCCTGTCCGCCCAAACGACTGTTAGAGGCGGTGGCGCGCGCCTGGGAAAAACGGCGCCTGATCCTGGAAAACCGCGCACTTTCGGCACAGCGGGCGCTGGCCTCGACCGTGCGCCAGAACGCCCCCGACCAGGGCCTGGCCGCGCAGATGGAAATTGTTGAACGCCACCTGATCGAGGCCGCCTTGCAGGATCACTCGGGCAGGGTGGTCGCGGTGGCCGAGGCGCTGTCGCTTCCACGCAAGACGCTCTACGACAAGTTGCGGCGCCACGCACTGGATCCGGCGGACTATCGCGGCGCCGAATGATTCGGCCCTTTGTTGCGAATCGCACCCGTGACTGTGCGAAAATCCGCACATTTTCTGTAACCAGGGGGGTCTAAATTGCATTAAGAATATAGCTTAACAATTATAATAAAAAAGGAAAATGAATCCAATTGTATCTCGCCTCGCTCGCCGGTTCGCAAGCATTCCAAGGATCGCTAGGGTCTAGTCAGCCCCTTCGCTGCAAGGGGATCGAGACCTAGGGAGATCAACATGAAACGTTTTGTAACCGCGGCGATCCTTGCCGCTGTGACCTTCACCGGCACCCAGGCCATGGCGGCCTGCGAAGACGGCGAGATCGTGATCAAGTTCAGCCACGTGACCAACACGGACCGCCACCCCAAAGGGATCGCGGCGAGCCTGTTGCAGCAGCGTGTGAATGACGAGATGAACGGCAAGGCCTGCATGGAGGTCTATCCCTCCAGCCAGCTGTATAACGACGATCAGGTGCTCGAAGCGATGCTTCAGGGCGACGTCCAGTTGGCAGCGCCCAGCTTGTCCAAGTTCGAGAAGTTCACCAAGCAGTTCCGCATCTTCGATCTGCCGTTCATGTTCAAGGACATCCA
>CAYWND010000168.1:0-4464 GCA_964459085.1 uncultured Oceanibium sp.
AACCCCTGACCTCTTGCATGCCATGCAAGCGCTCTCCCAACTGAGCTATGGCCCCGCCAAGCGGCGCTGCTGCGCCGTCAACGGCTGGTTTCTAGGTCCGCCGCCCGGCGAACACAAGCAAAAAGTTCTGATCCGATCAGTTGTCTTCTTCGTCCGCCGCGACGTCGGCGATATCGTCGAGATTGACGGTATCGTCCTCGTCGTCTTCCAGCAGATCATCATCCATTCCGGCGTCGCTGCTGTCGTCCTCTTCGTCGATCACCAGATCGTCGTCGGACTCGACCACTTCGGGCTCTTCCTCGGCCGCGGCCGCTTTCTTCACGGATTGGCTGGGGGTTTTCTTGTTCAAAAGGCTGTCCAGGTCGAAGACGGCCTCGCACGAGGGGCACGTCATCGGGTCGTTTTTGAGGTCGTAGAATCGAGTCCCACAGTTTGGGCACAGGCGTTTTACGCCCCACTCGTCCTTGGGCATGTGGCTCTCCTGCCTAGGGCATGATCGAAAATCTGCGCTCCCCTGCCATAGACCGCAAAGGTTTGTCAAAGCCTTTGCGCCACACTAACACCTAACGGCCCAGTTATTGTGCGCTGCACTTGATGCAATGCAAAATCACCGTTAGGGTCGCGCGCAAGGACCAAAGACAAGAACGGTTTGTTTGCAATGCTTTACCACGCCTACGAAATGACCCATGCGGCGATCTCGCCGATGCGCAGTGCGGTAAGGCTTAGCCACGACGTTCTGACCCATCCAATGAATCCCTTTGCGGCCACCTATCCGGCGCGCACATCCGCCGCGATGTGCGAGATGTTCATTTCGGCCACGCGTCGCTACGGCAAGCCGGAGTGGGATCTGGACACGACCATCGTGGACGGCAAAGAGACACCGGTCGAGATCGAGGTGGCCTACGAACTGCCATTCTGCCGATTGCTGCGCTTTCATCGGCGCGGCGGTCACGTGGTCAAGCGCAATGATCCCAAGGTGCTGATGATTGCGCCGATGTCGGGTCACTATGCCACGCTGTTGCGTGGCACGGTTAAGGCAATGCTGCCTGAACATGACGTCTATATTACCGACTGGACTGACGCCCGCGATGTCCCCGTTACCGAGGGGCTTTTCGATCTGGACGACTATACCGACTATCTGGTCGAGTTTTGCCAGTTCCTGGCCGAAGGTGGGGAACGTCCGTCGGTCATGGCGGTGTGCCAGCCTGGCGTGCCAATGCTGGTTGCCGCCACCCTGATGGCCATGGACGAGGATCCGGCCCGCCCGTCTTCGGTTATCCTGATGGGGTCGCCCATCGACACCGCCAGCAACCCCAAGCAACCCAACGAACTTGCGACCAAACGACCGCTGAGCTGGTTTAGGCAGAACGTGATCGTGCGTGTTCCGTGGCCGAACAAGGGGTTCATGCGCGAGGTTTATCCGGGTTTCCTGCAGCTGTCCGGCTTTATGGCGATGAACCTGGACCGGCACACCAACGCGCATGTCGAACATTTTCGAAACCTGATCCGGGGCGATGGCGACGGGGCGTCCGCGCATCGCAAGTTCTATGACGAATACATGGCGGTGATGGACCTGACGGCCGAGTTCTATCTGCAGACGATCGAACGGGTCTTTCAAAAGCGTTTGCTGGCGACTGGCGGGTACTATCATCGCGACACCCATATCGACCCCGCGGCGATTAGCGATATCGCGCTGATGACGATCGAGGGGGAAAAGGACGACATCACCGGGCTCGGCCAGACCGAGGCCGCGCACCGCCTGGTTCCCAACCTGCCCAAGGACAAGTGTGTCCACTACACGCAATCCAAGGTTGGTCATTACGGGGTGTTCAACGGGTCGCGCTGGCGCGGCGAGATCCAGCCCCGGATACGCGATTTCATCCGCGCCCACCGCACCACGTCTTGACGTCCGAACTCCAGATCGGAACGCCGCCGATTTCCGTCAGGCTGCGCCGGTCACCGCGCGCTCGTCGCTTTACGCTGCGTCTGGCTGCCGGAACCGGTGACGCAATTCTGACCGTGCCGGACCGCGCAAGGGACGCAGATGTCTGGCGGTTCCTGGCGGATCAGGAGGACTGGATTCGCTCGCGTCAGCAAAAGCTGCCCGCAGCGATTGTGCCGGAGCCCGGGGGATCCCTTCCGTTTCTTGGCCAACCGCTTGCCCTGGCGCTGGCAGGGGATCGCCGGATCAGACATCGCCCAGGCGAACTCCACATCCCCGGCCCGCCCGAGACCTTTTGCCACCGGCTTGCCGGCTGGATGAAAGCCCAGGCCCGTGACCGCCTGGCCGCACGGTGCGATGTTCACGCAAAGGCTCTCGCCGTTAACTGGACACGGATCACCCTGCGCGACACACGCTCGCGCTGGGGGTCGTGCAGCAGTGATGGCCGGCTGATGTTCTCGTGGCGGCTGGTGATGGCCCCCGAGGGGGTTCTTGACTACGTCGCGCTGCACGAGGTCGCACATAGGCTGGAGATGAACCACTCGGACCGGTACTGGGCCATCGTCGCGGGCCAGATGCCCGACTATCGCAAACGGCGCAACTGGCTGACCCAGCATGGCCCGTCCCTGCATCGGTATCGATTTTAGGCTGAGGTTCTAAGCTCAGGTTTCCGGCGCGTCGAAATAGTTGCCGTGTATCCAGACTGGATCCTGCTGCCCGGGGGCCACGATCTCGATCCAGATGCCGTCGCGTTGGCCTGTCACGGCAAAGGTATCGGCCCGAACGGCGCGCGCAACCACCGCAAAGCCGGTGCCCGGCCCTGCGCGCAGATTGACGGCCTGACCGGTCACAGTTCCACGGGCGCTGCTGTTGCTGACGTCGGCAACATCCGTCGGTGGCACGATCGTGTCACCGGCCGATGCGAAGGTCACCGACAGAAGCTCGGCTTCGGGGATTTGTGTCAGATCGACCACCTGCCGTACCGGCTCGGCCACCACGAACTCTGCCACGACCTCGGGCTGCGCCATATCCGGATCGCCCTGAGGCAAATATCCCACGCCGACGGCTGCCGCAATCGCACTTGCGGTCGCAAAGTTCAGCAAGTCTGACAGAAACTGGGACATGATTCCCCCATCGCTACACAGCCATTGATTACACCAGAATCATCTCGCAATAAGTGATTCTTTCCCGCTATTGTGCCAGAGAAATGAGGCAATTCGTGGGTCCCGCGCAGCTACTACCGGATACAGACCGGGCCGGCGACAGCCGACTGCCTAGCCACGAGCGTGTGTATCGCGCCCTGCGCACACAACTGATGCACGGCATGATGGACCCGGGCCAAAGCCTGACGATCCGCGGGGTTTCCGAACGCTTTGATGTCTCGATGACCCCTGCGCGCGAGGCTGCGCGCCGCCTGGTTGCCGAGGGGGCGATCACCCTGTCGCCCTCGGGACGCATGTCCGCGCCGGTGCTGACTCCCGACAGGATCGAGGAACTTGCTGCGCTCAGGGCGCTGTTGGAACCCGAACTGGCGTCACGGGCATTGCCGCGGGCGCATGGTGCGCTGATCGACCGGATGGAGGATATCAACGGCCAGATCGCGGGGCTTGCAGGGGGCATGGACGCCGTGGCCTATGTTCGTCTGAACCTGGACTTTCACCGCGGCCTCTATCTGCGCGCGCAGGCCCCGGCGATGCTGGCCCTGGCGGAAACCGTATGGCTTCAGTTGGGGCCGTCCATGCGCAGGCTTTATCAGGAACGCGCGCGATCGCCTGCCGCCGAAAGCCATGCCAAGATCCTCAGTGCGCTCCGTGCGGGGGACGAACCGGGGCTGCGCGTGGCGGTGCGCGCGGATGTTACCGGCGGGTTGCGGATGCTTCTGAGCTGACCGGGGCCAGCGCGCGCAGCATCGCCACGACCGGCAGGGACACCAGATACATCGTGATCCCGTAGACCCCTGAAGGCAGTGAAAACGGCTCCAGCCCGGCAGCCCCCTCGACAAGCAAGGTGCCGACCGTGATCCCCAGGGTCCCGTTCTGTACGCCTGCTTCCACTGCGATGGCGGTGGCTTCGGGCCGGGCCAGTCCCAGGATCCGGGCGATGCCGAACCCGATGGCCAGCATCGCCAGGTTCAACGTGACCAACAGCGGGCCCAGGATCCCGATATTGGAAATGAACGTGTCCCAGTTTGCGGCCAGCGCGCCCAGGATGATGATCGCAAACAGGATTGCGGCGGCTGTCGCCGTGCCATTCTCGATCCGCGCCGTAAAGCCAGGGGCGAAACCACGCACCGCGATCCCCAGGGCCACCGGCACCGTGGTGATCAGGAACATCGCCACCGCCAGCGAGGTGACATCGACGCGGGGTGCGGTTTCAGCCATGAAGTATCCCAGCGCCGCGGCGGTCAGAATCGGCACGGTCAGCACGGACAGCAGGCTGACAACCCCGGTCAGCGAGACTGACAAGGCGACTGATCCCCGCGCGAACCGGGTCAGCAGGTTCGACGTCACCCCCCCGGGCGA
>CAYWND010000168.1:4564-6413 GCA_964459085.1 uncultured Oceanibium sp.
GACCAATATACGGCCAGAGATCGGCAGGAACAGGTTTTTGAACCATATGCCGCGCCCGCGCGACCAATGATTGCTACCCCATTTCTTGGAAGGAGGCTCACGCCATGGATCGCAGAAAGTTTTTGACCAATATCGCCACCGGACTGCTGACTGTCGGGCTGGCCGACACCGCCCTTGCCAACTCGGGCCGGTTGCGCCGCGCGAAACGTCGCGCGTCGGTTGGCCCGGCTCAGGCCCGCGAGTTTCGGATGGGACCTGGCACATCGACCCACGGGTCCACCGGGGACGAGCCCAGTTCGCAAATCGACAGGCTGGAGCTGGACTGCATGCGCGCCGGTGGCGGCATGTCAACCGAGGACGGCAATTTCATGTGCCGCGATGCCGATGGGAATCCAACGGCCGGGTACGAGTGAATCGTTCCGCCCGGCACCTCTCTGGGGTGCCGGGCCGCCGCCACTAAGCTCAGGCCGAATGGATCACCCTGAAGTCCTCGCACAACAACGGTGTTCGGTCCGAAAAGCCGGGGTCGCGCGCGCGATAGTGTGCCGCCAGTTCAAGGCGCAGAGTCTCCAGTGTTCCGTCCCATTCGCCGTAGTTCGCGGCGAATTCCGGGGTAAGGGCATGCAGGCCGGCCAGCCAGACCCTGACAGTCATGATCACTGCGACCGGTCTATCCGCGCTTCCGCACAGGATCGACAGATCGCCCGCCCGTGGCGGCCGGTCGCCGAAATCGGCAGGCAGTGCTGATGTTGCGGTCTTGCGTCCCGAAAGGATCAGCTCTGCCCCACGGTCGGCCGCCTCTGCTGAGTTTCCGATCGAGAAGGTTTCGAGAAACCGATCTTCGGCGTCAGGCGGCGCGTCGGGTGTTGCCAGAAATACCTCCCAGAGTGCTCGTTGTTCCGGGGTCACGCGTGGATCGCGCCGTCTCCGCAGGCCAGCGCCGCCTCGCGCACGGCTTCCGAGAAGGTCGGGTGGGCGTGGCAGGTTCGGGCGATGTCCTCGGCCGCGGCGCCGAACTCCATGCCGACACAGATCTCGTGGATCAGATCACCCGCCATGGGGCCGATGATGTGGGCGCCAAGGATCCTGTCGGTGGTCGCATCTGCCAGCAGTTTCACGAACCCGTCCCCGGCAAAGTGCGACTTGGCGCGGGCATTGCCCATGAACGGGAACTTGCCAACCTTGTAGGCGCGGCCCGCCTCTTTCAACTGCTCTTCGGTCGCACCGACAGAGGCCACTTCGGGGGCGGTATAGATCACGCCAGGGATGACGCCATAATTCACATGGCCCTTTTGGCCGGCGATGGTTTCGGCCACGGCCATGCCTTCGTCTTCGGCTTTGTGGGCCAGCATCGGACCCGCGATCACGTCGCCGATGGCCCAGATGCCGGGGATGTTGGTCTGCCAGTGTTCGTTGGTCTTGACCATGCCGCGATCCATCTCGACCCCGGCCTCCTCAAGGCCCAGCCCTGCCGTGTAGGGACGGCGGCCGGTGGCAACCAGCACGACATCGGCGTCAAGTGTTGCCTCGCTGTCGTCCTTGCGCTTCTTGTAGGTGACTTTCAGCTTGGTTTTCAGCGGCTCGACAGACTGCACCGCGCAGCCCATCAGAAAGCTAAACCCTTGCTTTTTCAACATTCTTTGGAATGTCTTCTGGATCTCGCCATCCATGCCGGGGGTGATGACGTCCAGAAACTCGATCACCGTCACATCCGCGCCCAGACGGGAATAGACCGACCCCATTTCCAGCCCGATCACGCCCGCGCCGATCACCACCATCTTCTTGGGCACCTTGGTCAGCTCCAGCGCGCCGGTCGACGTGACGACGCGTTCTTCGTCGATCTCGATCC
>CAYWND010000169.1:0-6410 GCA_964459085.1 uncultured Oceanibium sp.
TGGCGTCACTGAATGTCAACGCCTATGACACCGGCAAGCACAATGCCGAACCGCTTTGTGCAGATGCGCGCGACGGGCTGGCGGCCCTGACGGCCTCACTTGGCGACCACACCTGTCCCGCGCCCAACCAGACGCTCAAAACAGACTGGTTTGCCGCCGTCGACCCGCTGACCGAGGCGCCGGGCGATGGCAATACCCTGCCCTCGGATCAGCAGGTCATCGGTGCTGTCCAGCGATCCGCGGGCCCCGACACGGTTGTGATGTGCGCCGCAGGTTCGATGCCGGGCGAGCTGCACAAGCTTTGGAAGGCCGGGCGCCCGATGTCCTATCACATGGAATACGGGTTTTCCTGCATGGGCTACGAGATTGCGGGTGCGATCGGGATCAAGATGGCCGACCCCGATCGCGACGTGATCTGTATGCTGGGCGACGGCAGCTACATGATGGCCAACTCGGAACTGGCAACCGCTGCGATGATGGGCATCGACATGACCGTGGTGATCACAGACAACCGCGGCTTTGGTTGCATCAACCGGCTGCAGCGCGCCACTGGCGGGGCCGAATTCAACAACCTTCTGGACACCGCGCGCCACGAGGTGCCGTCGAACATCGACTTCGCCGCCCACACGGCATCCATGGGCGCCACGTCCGTTCATGTGGGCAGCATTGCCGAACTGGAAAAGGCCCTGGCTCAGGCAAGCAACCAGAAGGGCCCGTCTGCCATTGTGATCGACACCGATCCCTACCCCTCGACCGCCCAAGGCGGTACCTGGTGGGAAGTGGCCGTGCCCGAGGTCTCGGTCCGCGAGGGCGTCCGGACCGCCCGCCAGACCTACGAGGACAAGCTGAGCGAACGCGCCTGACATCAACCGGACCGCCGCGCGCCAGCAGGCTGGACAGCACCGGGCGCTTGGTCATATCCCTTTAAGTCATGGGATCAGTCACATCGCTTTTTGCGCGCAAGGTCGTCGCGGTTGCCTCGGGCAACCTCGACCCTGGCCCGCTGCTGCGGTCGGTCGGAATCGACCCCGCGATGGACCCCGAAGCCGAGGTCGACGTCTCGCAGATGATCGACGCCGTCCTGTACTACAAGATGCTCGAGGCGA
Organism: uncultured Oceanibium sp.; assembly: GCA_964459085.1. Taxonomy (GTDB): domain Bacteria; phylum Pseudomonadota; class Alphaproteobacteria; order Rhodobacterales; family Rhodobacteraceae; genus Halovulum. The sequence goes on from CAYWND010000169.1 coordinate 1,107, forward strand.
TCGCCACGCAGCTTCCCGACGCGACGGACTTTCCGCTAAAGGTCGGGGCAACCATGCGCTGCGACGACTATGGCGCCTTGGGTCTGGCGTGGAAAACCGCGCCCACACTGCGGGGGTCGCTGTCGCGCGCCGCGCGCTATGGCGCGTTCCTGAGCTCGGTCGTGAGCTACGAGGTACGGGGGCAAGGTGACGACGTGCTCTACATCGTTCATCGCGACGGGCCGAGACGCCTGGGACTGCGGCTATCGACCGAGGCCACGCTGGCCAGCGTGGTGTCGATGATGCGCGAGGTTGCGACAGGCCCGATGTCACCGATGCGTGTCTACCTCAAACACCGCGCTCCCCGGTCGACCGCCGAACACGAGACATATTTCGGATGCCCGGTCGACTTCAGCGCCGACATGGACGCCCTTCTGGTCTCGGCTGCGGATCTGGACCGCCGCAACCGCCTGGGCGACGACGCCCTGGCCCGCTTCACCGAGGTCAACCTGGCCAGCGAACTGGCCGCCCGCCCACCAGAGCCGGCCTTCGAACAGCAGATTTTGCGTCGGATCACCGACCGACTGAGCGACGGACCGCCAAAGGCTGCAGATCTCGCCCGCGAGGTCGGGCTGAGCGAACGGACCCTGTTCCGGCGGCTATCGGACCAGGGGCTGACCTATCAGGGGTTGTTGGGAAAGGCCCGGCTGCGGCTGGCCGAGGGACTGCTGGCCCAAAGCGACCATTCGATTGCCGAGATCGCCTTTCTGACCGGGTTCTCGGAACAAAGCTCCTTCAGCCGTGCCTTCAAGCGCTGGGCCAATCAGACACCCGCCGCTTTTCGCGATAACGCGGGACAGCGCGCCTAGACCACCGTGACCTTCGGCCATGCCGGGGATTCTTGTGTGTCTCTTTCCCTAATCCCGGCTAGTGTCGTGTCGAAGATGCCAATTGGGGGGGGGAAAGCACAGATGTTTGGACAGATCGAAGGAACGGGCGTCGAGATCCTGGACCCCCGGTTCGAGGCCTGCCTGATCGGGCATGCACGGGTCGAACGCCTGTGGACCGGTGCGCGCTGGTGCGAGGGGCCGGCCTGGTTTCCGGCCGGACGTTATCTGATCTGGTCCGACATTCCCAACAACCGGATGCTGCGCTGGGATGAAACGGACGGTTCCGTCTCGGTCTTTCGCCAGCCCTCGATGAACTCGAACGGCAATACGGTCGATGGCGCGGGCAGGCTGGTGACGTGCGAACACCTGGCGCGCCGCGTGACCCGGACGGAACACGACGGCTCGATCACGGTCCTGGCCGACAGCTTTGATGGCAAGCGGCTGAATTCCCCCAATGACGTCATCGTCGACTCGGACGGGGCGGTCTGGTTCACCGATCCCGACTACGGGATCATGATCGACTACGAAGGTGCGCGCGCCGACAGCCAGATCGGGGCGTGCCACTTGTACCGGATCGCGCCGGACACGGGCGATATAGCGATCGCGGCCGACGACTATGTCAAGCCAAACGGGCTGGCCCTGTCACCTGACGAACGCACGCTCTATGTCGCCGATACTGGGGCCAGCCACATCAAAGGCGGTCCACGCCACATCCGAAGACATGCGGTCGGGCCGGATGGCGCGTTGACTGGGGGCGAGGTGATTGCGGACTGCACAAACGGTCTGTTCGACGGCTTCCGGATCGACCGGGATGGCCGGATCTGGACCTCGGCCGCCGATGGAGTGCACTGCCTGACACCAGACGGGCAATTGATCGGCAAGATCCTGATCCCCGAAATCGTCGCGAATGTCTGTTTCGGCGGGCCCAGGCTGAACCGCCTGTTCATCTGCGGCACGACCTCGCTCTATTCGGTCTATCTGGCGATCAACGGCGTGCGTTAGCCGCCTAACCTGCGCTGAACGCGATCTGCGCCTTGATCGCCTGCGATCGGTCCGACGCCAGTTCGAATCCCGCGACAGCATCATCCAGCGGAACCGTCTGGGTGATCAGCGGTGCGACGTCCAGCCGCCGCGCCTGCATCATCCTGACCGCCGAGGGAAACTCGGAATGGAAACGGAACGAGCCGCGCAACTCCAGCTCCTTCGCGGTCATCGCCTGCACCGGCAGCGTCATGTCGCCACCCAACCCCAGTTGCAGGATTACGCCCCCGGGCCTGAGCGCAGGGATTGCGGCGGCCAGGGCGCTGGCCACTCCGCTGCATTCGAACAGAACGTCGATCTGCCCTTTGTCAGCGTGATAGTCGGACAGGGCATCAGGGCGTTGGGATACGTCCAGTGCAACATCCGCGCCAGAGGCTTCCGCCATGCGAAGGGGAAACGACGTGATGTCGGTCGCAACGATCTCCAACGCACCGGCGGCACGCGCGACCAGAACCGCCAGCAGGCCGATCGGGCCACACCCCGTCACCAGCACCCGCTTGCCCATCAGATCGCCCGCGCGCCGCGCCGCATGCAGCACCACCGACAGCGGTTCGGCCATCGCGGCTTCGCCCGGTGTCAGGCCGTCGGCCACGACACATTGCGATGCATCCGCCGAGATGTATTCGCGAAACGCCCCCTGGATATGCGGGAACGGCATTGCCGAGCCGTAGAACCGCATGTTCACACAGTGATTTTGCTGCCCTCGGTGGCAATACTCGCAGGCACCGCAAGGCCGCGATGGAGACACCGCCACCATCTGCCCCGGCTGCAACGCGACACCGTCGCCCGCACGCTCGATATAGCCCGAGATCTCGTGCCCCAGGATCATCGGTTCTTTCAGGCGAACGGTCCCGAACCCACCGTGGTTGTAATAGTGCAGGTCCGATCCGCAGATGCCCCCCATAGCAACCCGTACCAGCACGTGACCCGTGCCGGGTGTCGGAAGCGCGCGGTCCTCGATCCGCAGGTCTCGTGCTGCGTGCGCGACGATTGCCTTCATGTTCTGGCCCTCCCGACGTGTAACCTCATCTGCAAGTCCTGGATGATACGCGCGACCCGCACGCGGCGCCAGTGGCCGACGGTTGCTTGGATTCCCCGACTTTGGGGCCAGACCTCGACTGTCCGCGCCCCTTGTCGCCAGAAGCGGACTGGATAAGGTGGGCGCAAAGGCGTGAGCTGGCATCTGGTCAGATCGCGCACCTCATGACCAGAAAGGGGCCCGCGAAATGGGGACATCCCGCCCCCTGGGGGTTGCGCTTGTCGGTGCTGGCATGGTGGCTGGCACCCATGTCGACGCCTGTGCGGCTGCGCAGGAGCATGTGCGCCTGCTGGGCATAGCCTCGCGCTCGGGCAGCAGTGCAGCCGACCTGGCGCGCAAGGCGACTGATCAGACCGGCCGGCCCGTCACAACATATGCCAACATGGACGAAATCGCGCGCGATGACCGCGTGGATTTCGCAATCGTGGTGACCCCGCCCGATGCCCGGCAAAGGCTGATCGCGCCGCTGGTGGCCGCTGGCAAGCACATCCTGCTGGAAAAGCCTGTCGGCCGCACGGCGGACGAGGCGCGGGCGGTTGTCGACCTTTGCCGGGAGGCGGGCGTGCATCTGGGGATCGTGTTCCAGCACCGCATGCGCGCCGCGTCGCTGAAAGCGGCCGAGTTGGTGGCTTCGGGAACACTAGGACCGCTCGGATATGCCGAGTTTCATGTGCCCTGGTGGCGCGATCAGGACTACTACGACCAGCCCGGTCGCGGCACATATGCCCGTGATGGCGGCGGGGTTCTGATGAACCAGGCGATCCATACCATCGACCTGGGCCTGCATCTGACCGGCCCGGTCGCCCGGGTCCGCGCCATGACCGCGACAACCCGGTTTCACGACATGGAGGCCGAGGACACCGCCGTCGCGGGCCTAGAGTTCCAATCTGGCGCCATTGGCACGCTCGTCGCCAGCACCGCCGCATTTCCCGGCCGCGCCGAGAGCATTACGCTGCACTTCGCGAAGGCCAGCCTAAACCTTCAGGCAGGGTGCCTGAGGGTGGATTGGCGCGACGGGCGCCAGCAACAGTTCGGTGCACAGGCCGCGACCGGTGGCGGTGCCGACCCGATGGCCTTCACACACGAATGGCATCAGGCGATCCTGACGGATTTCGCAGACGCGATCCGCTCGGGTCGTCCGCCAGCCGTCACCGGGGAAAGCGCGATGGCCGCGCACAACCTGATCGACGCCATCACCACCTCTGCCCGCAGCGGCGATTTCACACAGGTTCCCACATGACCCGTTCGCCAAGGTTCGCAGCCATCGGCATAGATCACAGGCACATCTTTGGCATGGCGCAGAACATGATCGATGCGGGCGGTGCATTCGTCGGCTGGTGGACCGAAGGCACCCCCGAAACCCTGCCGGGATTTGCCAAACGGTTCCCTGATGTGCCGCGTGCGGCCAACGCGGATGACCTACTACAGGACCCGGATATCGACCTGATCTTGATCGCCTGCATCCCGCGCGACCGCGCGGACTGGGCGATCCAGGCGATGCGGGCGGGCAAGGACGTGATGACCGACAAGCCCGGCTGCACAACGCTGACACAGCTGGATCGGATCCGCGCTTGTGTTGCCCAGACGGGTCGGATCTGGTCGGTCGATTTCTCGGAACGGTTCGAGGTGCCGGCCGTCACCCGCGCGGCCGATCTGGTCGCCGCTGGCGCGATAGGCCGTGTGGTTCAGACGGTTGGCCTGGGTCCCCATCGCCTGAACCGCGCAACGCGGCCCAACTGGTTTTTTGATCGGGACGCCTATGGCGGCATCCTGACCGATATCGCCAGCCATCAGATCGACCAGTTCCTGTTCTTCACCGGCTCGGACCAGGCCGAGGTCACGATGGCCAGCGTCGGAAACTACGCCAATCCTGACGACCCGGGACTGCAGGATTTCGGCGAGATCGCACTGCGCGGCAACCACGGTCACGGGTATATCCGCGTGGATTGGTACACCCCGGATGCACTGCCGACCTGGGGGGACGGGCGGCTGACGATCCTGGGGACAGAAGGCTATATCGAGCTGCGCAAATACACGGATGTCGGCGGCAGCCCGGGAACCGACCATCTGATCCTGGTCAATGGCGAGCGGTGCGAGAAGATCGACGCCTCGCAGGCCGGACTTCCCTATTTCGCGCGGCTGGCGGCGGACATCCGGGACCGCACGGAAACCGCGATGCCGCAGGCCCACGCCTTTCTGGTGACCGAACTATCACTGAAGGCGCAGGCGATTGCCGAGGGGTCCGATCCATGATCCGCGTTGCGATCATCGGTGCCGGGATCGGTGCCGAGCATCTGAAAGGATATCTCTGCCTGCCCGACCGATTTGAGGTCAGAACGCTTTGTGATCTTGATA
>CAYWND010000170.1:0-6404 GCA_964459085.1 uncultured Oceanibium sp.
CACCAGACGGGTGCCGCGGTCCCGGGCGTCGGCGAGGATGGCCTCGATCTCGAGCGGGTCGAACTGCTGCCGCCGCCAGGCGTTCCCGCCCGCCGCCAGCGCGCCCAGCGTGTTGCCGTGATAGCTTTGACGCCGGGCGATCAGGTGGCGCCGCTGCGGCTCGCCCCGTTCGGTGAAATACTGCCGCGCCAGCTTGATCGCGGCCTCGGTCGCCTCGGACCCGCCGGACACCAGATAGACCCGCTGCAGATCGCCGGGCGCGTGCGCGATCAGCAGATCGGCCAGCGCCTCGGCCGGCTCGGACGTGAAAAATCCGGTATGGGCAAAGGCCAGCTGATCGACCTGCGCCTTGATCGCCTCGCGCACGCGGGTGTTGGAATGGCCCAGGCAGGACACCGCAGCCCCGCCCGATCCGTCGAAATAGCGCTTGCCCTGGTCGTCGATCAGAAAGCACCCGTCGCCCCCTGTCGCCACGGGCGGCTGGGTGCGGCAATTGCGCGGGAAGATGTGACTCATGCCGGGATCCTTTCCAGCTCTTGCACCAGGCGCGAAACGGCGTCGGCATTATCATCCAGCCGATTGCCGTCCCGCGCCAGCAGATTGTTCTCGAACCCCACCCGCAGGTCCGCACCCAGCCGCGCGGCGGCCGCCAGACAGTCCACTTCTCGGGGGCCAAAGGCGCAAACCATGGTACCGGGCGGGCAGGGGCACCCGCCAAGACGCGCGCGCACCTCGGTGGGGTCGGCCGGGGTGGGCGGGGCATATCGGCCAAAGACATGCAGGACGCCATCGTCCATTCTGGGGACAACGCCGCGCGCCCGCCAGTTCGCCAGCAGGGCCCCGTCCGCCCGATCATAAAGGATATGCTGTACCCGGATGCCCGCATCCCGGCAAAACGCATAAACACGCGGCCCAAGGGCAGGCTCGCGCGCAATCTCGCGGACCGAGATACTGGCCCAATCCGGCCTGACCGCCTGCAGGCAGGCCAGTTGATCGGCCACGCCATATCGTCCCGCCGCCTCGGTCGTGACTTGAATTGCCATGCCCGGCACGGCCTGCGCCAGTTCGGCCAGTGCTTCCGTATAGCGGCCCGCATCCAGGCTGTGCTGACCGTCCTCGTCGCGCACATGCAAATGCAGCGCATCCGCGCCAGCCGCATGGCAGGCAACCGCCGTCGCCACGATCTCGGGCGGGGTCACGGGCAGGGCAGGGTGGTCGGCCTTGCCCCGCCGCGCCCCCGTCGGCGCCACCATGATCAGCGGCCGGTCCATCGCTCAGCCCCGCATCCGGGTACCAGCCGGATCGAACAGCGGCCCCAGCGTGACAGTGGCCGCGAACAGCGTGCCCGCAATGTTCACCTCGACCCGCGCGCCATCTTGCAGCGGGCGGTCCACATGCGCCAGCGCCACAGGCGCGCCCACCCGCCAGCCATACGCGGCCGAGGTCGTCTGCCCCACGATCTCGCCCCCCCACAGCACCGGCTCGTGCCCTATCGGCACCGCCATCTGGTCCTCCAGTGTCAGCGACACGACACGCGAAACCTCGCCACCCGCGCGCCGCTTTTCCATCGCTTCGAACCCGATGAACCCGCCTGCCTTGCGGGTCATCCCGTCCAAGCCCGCCGCGATGGGCGAGACATCGCCGTCCAGCTCGTGCCCCATCGCGCAGAACCCCTTTTCGATCCGCATCGAGGTCTGTGCGAACAGCCCCGCGGGCCGCGCCCCCGCACCAGTCAGCGCCGCATAGATCGCGCCCGCGTTTTCGGCCCGGCAGGTGATCTCCCATCCCGCCTCGCCGACATAGGACAGCCGCGCCGCGCGCACATGGCGACCCGCGATATGCGCCTCGCCCTGCTTGAAATACCCGATCTCCAGCAACTCGGGCGCGCCGACCTGGGCTGCGATCCGCGCCGCCTCGGGGCCCATCAGGCCCAGCACGGCATAGGCCTCAGTGCTGTCCTCCAGCGTCACGTCGAACCCATCCGTTTGGGCCGCAAGCCAGGCCAGATCGCGCTTGATTGCGGCAGTTCCCACGAACAGCCGATAATGATCGGGCGCGATCCGCTGCGCGGTGATATCGCTTTCATACGTGCCCCGGTCGTTCAGCACGGCGGTATAGATCACCGCCCCCGGCGCCCGACCCATATGCCCCGCACAGGTGCGCAGCAGAAACGCCTCGGCATCCGGCCCCCGCACCTCGATCTTGCCAAAGGGCGAGGCGTCAAAGATCGCAGCAGCCTGGTGCGCCGCTATCACCTCCTCCCGGACATGTTCGAACCAGTCGGCACGGTCAAACCGCAGCGTTGGCTCGACCGTCTTGCCGAAATACAGCGGCCGTTCCCAGCCATAGACCTGCCCGAAATGCGCCCCCGCCGCCCGGTACTCCGCATCCAGCGGCAACCGGCGCAGATCCCGCGCGGTCGTCAATTGCTTGCCCGGATAGGCGATGTCGTAATGTGTGCCCAGGATCTCGGGCGCGCGGGCCATCAGGTGTTCGGCCGAATTGAACACCGGCGCGAACCGCTGCGCGTCCGCCTCGCTCAGGTCATAGGCAGTGTGGCCATGCACGATGGCATGCGCCAGGTTCATCCCCGCACCCCCGCCCGACGCCAGCCCGACCGAGTTCATTCCGCAGCCCAGAAACAGCCCCCGCGTCTCGGCCGTCTCGCCCAGCATGAAACTGCCATCCGGGGTAAAGCTCTCGGGCCCGTTCAGCAGCATCTTGACCTCGGCCGTCTCCAGTGCGGGCAGGCGGTGCAGCGCCAGCTCCATCATTGGCTCGAAATGGTCCCAGTCCTCGGGCAGCAGCCCAAATTCGAAGCTTTCGTCCAGAACGCCGGGCGGGATCGCCTTGCCCATGGGCTCGAAACAGCCCACCAGCAACCCGCCCGAGTCGTCGCGGATATAAAGGTGGCTGTCATGGTCGCTGAGTGTCGGTGTGTTGCCCTCGATCCCCTCGATCGGCTTGGTCAGCAGATAGAAATGCTCGCACGGCCACAGCGGCGCCTCGGCCCCGCCCATACCCGCCACCTCGCGCGACCACAGGCCCGCGCAGACCGCGATCGCGTCGCACATCACCGTGCCCTGGCTGGTTTCGACCCCGCGCACCCGCCCGCCATCCGTCAGGATGCCGGTTATGCCCGTATTCTCGAAAATCTTCGCGCCCGCGCCCCGGGCCGCCTTGACCAGCGCCGCACACACGTCCGAGGGGCTGACGCGCCCGTCCTCGGGCGACCAGACCGCGCCCAGCACGTCGCCTGCGTTCATCATCGGCCAGCGCTCCTGCGCCTCCGCCGCGCTGACCTCGACGGCCTCGATCCCATAGGCCCGCGCCAGCGCCTCCTGTCGCCGCACATGCGTCAATCGGTCGGGTGTGGTGGCAATCGACAACGACCCTTTCTGGATCCAGCCCACCGATTGCCCGGTCTCGCGCTCCAGCCGGCTGTACAGGTCCACCGAATACTGGATCATCCGCGTCAGGTTCCGCGAATGCCTCAGCGCCCGGACCTGCGCCGCCGAATGCCAGGTGGTGCCGGACGTCAGCTTGTTGCGCTCCAGCAGGATCGCGTCGCCGACCCCCATCTGTGCAAGGTGATAGAGGGTCGAACACCCCATGATGCCGCCGCCGATGACGACGACCGAGGCGTGCGAGGGGAGTGCCTGGGCCATGATCTGATCCTGCGCGGCAGGGGGTGCCGCAAACGAATCGAAAATTACACCCGAACAGATGAATTGTAAAAAATAACAGATGTAATATATTGGCCGAAATCCGGGGGAATTCATGGATCCGACCCTCAAGGCCCGTGTCCTTGGCCGCCTGAAGGACGAGATTGCGACCTACTCGCCGCGCCTGCGCGTGGTGGCCAAGTACATCCTGGACCACCCGTCGGCCTTTGGCCTCGACCCGGTGCGTGTGACCGCCACCAAGGCCGGTGTCAGCACCTACTCCCTGGTGCGCGCGGCCCATGCGTTGGGCTTTGACAGTTTCGACGATCTGCGCGCGCCGTTCCGGCATGCGCTGGTCTCGACCACGTCCTACGAATCGCGCCCCGACTGGATCGACCAGCGCCGGGACGAGGGGCCGACGGGCACCATCCAGGCGGATGCGGCACTCAACGCGCTCTCGATTGTGCAGACCTCGCTTCAGCGCCAGTTGACGGACGAGACCGATCGCGCGGTCGAACTGATGCTGGGCGCGCGCAACGTCTATGTCACGGCCGTGCGCGCCAGCTATGGATTGGCTTACTATCTTCACTATGTGGGCCGCATGGCGCTGCCCAGCCTGCAGTTGATCCCGCGCCACATGAACAGCCCCATCGACGAACTGGCCCTGTCCACGCCTCAGGACGTGATGATCGCGATCACGGTCGCCCCCTACTCGCGCGAAACGATGGAGGCGTGCCGGTTCGCCCAGTCCCGCGGGGTCAGGCTGCTGCTGATTTCCGACAGCGACATCGTCTCGCCCGAACTGGACCCCGAACATGTCTTTGTCGCCACAACCCTCAGCACCCACCATTTCGCCTGCTTCACAGGGCTGATGGCAGTGATCGAAACCCTACTGGCCTCGTTGGTGGCGCGCGGTGGCGAACCCGCCCGGGACCGCATCAAATCCTACGAGGATCTGCGCGATTCTTACGCTGCCTACTGGCCTGCGCAAAAATAACACTAGTTTTTCGTGACATCCCCGCGCAGTTGGTAAATTCTGACGCCACAAACGGCTTGGCCGAAGAAATCCAACACCAACTGGGAGCTTCCGTATGAAATTCTCTAAGCTATCGATCGCGCTTGCGACGGCGATTTCGCTGACCGCAGGCGGGACCGCCTTTGCCCAGCAGCAGTTTATCACCATCGGGACCGGTGGTGTGACGGGCGTCTACTATCCCACCGGCGGCGCGATTTGCCGTCTGGTCAACAAGGGCCGCAAGGATCACGGTATCCGCTGCTCGGTCGAATCGACCGGTGGCTCGGTCTACAACACCCGTACCATTCGCCAGGGCGAACTCGATTTTGGCGTGGTTCAGTCCGACGTTCAGGCCGCAGGCCTCGCGGGCACCGGCGCGTTCACCGATGACGGCCCGTACCCCGAGCTGCGCGCGCTGTTCTCGGTCCACCCCGAGCCGATGCACGTGATGGCCCGCGCCGACAGCGGCATCACCGACATCGACAGCATGAAGGGCAAGAAGGTCAACATCGCGAACCCCGGCTCGGGCACCCGCGTTCTGGCCGAAACCCTGATGAAATATGCCGGCATCTCGCCCTCTGACTTCTCGCTGGCGGCCGAACTGAAATCGTCCGAACAGTCGGCCGCTTTGTGCGACGGCAAGATCGACGCAACGATCTGGGCCGCCGGCCTGCCCAACGGGTCCAGCCAGGAAGCGACCTCGTCCTGCGACGTCAAGATCATCCCGCTTGCGGGGTCCGCGATCGACAGCCTGCTGGCCGATAACTCGGCCTATGCGGCTGCGACGATCCCCGGTGGCATGTACCCCGGCAACCCCGACGACATCCCGTCCTGGGGTCCCAAGGCGACCTTCGTGACCTCGGCCAACACGCCGGATGATGTGGTCTACGCCGTTGTTGCTGCGGTGTTCGACAACTTCGACGACTTCAAGAAACTGCACCCCGCCTTCGGCCGCCTGGTCGAGGCCGAGATGATCAAGGACGGCCTGACCGCCGACCTGCATCCGGGTGCCGTGAAGTACTACAAGGAACGCGGCTGGATGTAAGCGCCTGACGCGGAATTGACATTGCCCCCGGCCCCAATGCGGGCCGGGGGCTTTATCGCATAAAAGACTATCGCGAGGGGCAACCATGGCTGAGACGGCCAAGCAACAGGGCGCGGACAGCGCGCTCGAGGATATCGTCGCGGATGCCGATACCGGCGGGCGCAATCCCTCGGATCGTTTTGGGCGCAACGCGCTGTGGTACATCCCGCTGATCTGGTCGCTGTTCCAGCTTTATATCGCCTCGCCCCTGCCGTTCATCTTTGCTGAATGGTTCGGCCTGCGCGTCTGGAACGACACCCAGACCCGTGCCATCCACCTGGGCTTTGCCGTGCTCTTGGCCTACATCGCCTTCCCGGCGCTGAAATCCAGCCCCCGCAACCGCATACCCCTGCTGACCTGGGGCATCGCCATCATCGCCGCTGCCGCCGCGTCTTACCTATGGTACAATTACGACGGCACCGCCGCCCGGTCCGGCGCGCCCAACACCATGGACGTCACCGTGGCGTTCATCGGCCTGATCCTGCTTCTCGAGGCCGCGCGCCGCTCGTTGGGCTTCCCGCTGATGGGCGTGGCGCTGTTCTTCCTGGCCTATGTCTTCTTCGGCTCGTGGTCGGGCCTGCCCGAGGTGGTCCAATGGAAGGGCGCCTCGGTCGAAAAGGCCATGAGCCACATGTGGCTG
>CAYWND010000171.1:0-6353 GCA_964459085.1 uncultured Oceanibium sp.
GAACTGCTCGGCAGACAGGTACAGCACCTTGGCATCGGGCTGCTCTTTCTGAAAGTGCCAGGCGATCGCGTGCATCAGGTGCGTCTTGCCCAGGCCCACGCCACCATAAAGAAACAGCGGATTGAACGTGACCGGCCCGCCCTCGGCCACCCGGCGTGCGGCAGCATGGGCCAGCTCGTTCGGCTTGCCCACGACGAAGGTGTCAAACTTGTAGCGGCCGTCCAGCGGCGATCCCGGCAAGTCGACATCCCCGCCCGACGACGCCCTGGCTGTCACAGCGTCGGTTGGCGCGGGTTCGATCTCGGCCGCGGGCGGCGAGGTGCTGGCCCCAGATTTGCCACCTGATTTTCCCGACAGCCGCATCACCGAAAAGTCGATCCGCGATACCTTCGGCCCCTTCTCGGCAAACAAGGTCCGGATTCTGTCACCGTAGTGCTGCGAAACCCAGTTGCCGATAAAACTGGTCGGGGCCGCCAGATAAATCACCCCATCCGCGACGCCGCGAAATTGCAGTGGCTCGATCCAGGTGGTGAAAGTCGAGTCCCCCAGCGCCTCTGCCAGTCCGGTCTTTACGCTCTCCCATATGTCTTCGCTCATGTCCGCCCTGTTTTTCTCTTATGTTACTCGCGCCGGATGCGGCGCATATACGAAACAGGCCCCTGGACGGGGCCAAAATTGAACGCGTCAGCTTTGGAACCAGGCCAGCCCGCGCGCCTTCCAGCCGTTCATACGACCGCGGCGACGATCCTGGTCCAGATCCCCTTCAAAGCCTTCGGCAACGTTGACGCAGCGCACCGCCGCACCCCGTTCATTGCAGGCCGCAGCCATCGCGCGCGCTGCTTCCATCGAACGCGCGCCGGATCTGCAGATAAAGTAGACTTGGCTTGGTATTTTCGTGCCCGCTGCTGCGAACACCTGGTCGGCAAACTGCGGATTGGGCTGCATGTTTGGGAACATGCGCCATTCCACCAACAGCGTCTCACGCGCCAGCGCCGAAACGTCCGGCACGCCGACAAAGCTCCACTCTGCGCGGGTGCGAACGTCAACAAGTTGCGCGTCGGGATCCGATTTCAGGGCAGCCCAAGCGTCTTCCGGTCCACATTCCGAAACAACTGAACCACCCGCCGATGCCATCGAATCCCCCCCTGTGAGTCTGCCTGCCGAGGAACCTAGACAACAGTGCGTCATGGTTTCAACACCAAGTAACGCTTGACCTGCTTTTTAGCAAAAATCCGGGAGATTCGGCGGAGTTCAAATAAATACCCCGCACAAACAAATAAAACCGCAATGAGAATTGCGGGTATTATTTCTGCTGTACTAGAGCGATGGCATCGAGGTGATGCGAACCGAGGTCCTTACGGTACGCAGGTCCACAGATTCGGACAACGGGACCAAAACTGGAACATCACATTTTTGTGTCGGTGAAATTACAAAGGGCGCGGCCGACCGGCGCGCGCCCCGAAAAATCGACGTCAGATCCGGTCAGGCCGACATCAGATTCACGCGATGCGCAAGCCTGGAGATCTTCCGGCTGGCGGTATTCTTGTGCAGGATCCCCTTGGTGACCGAGCGCATGATCTCGGGCTGGGCATCTTTCAGCGCGGCCGCTGCCTTTTCCTGATCGCCACCTGCAATCGCATCTTCGACACGGCGGATGAACGTCCGCATGCGCGAACGGCGGGACTTGTTGATCGCGGTGCGGCGGATCGTCTTGCGCACGCGCTTTTTCGAACCAGGCGAGTTTGCCATGTGTAATTCCGGTCTCTTTACAAGATGAAGCGCGTCTCTAGCCCCACGCGCCGCGCGAGTCAACGCCTGTCGCGCAGTTTATTTGCCGCGGAACTGCGGCGTGCGCTTTTCCGCAAACGCAGCCATGCCCTCGGCCTGATCTTCGGTGGCGAAAAGCGAATGGAACAGGCGCCGTTCGAACAGCACGCCTTCGCGCAGCGTCGTCTCGTAAGACCGGTTCACCGCCTCTTTGACGGCCATCGTCGTCAGCGTGGATTTTTCCGCGATCTTGTTTGCGGTCTTCATCGCCTCGGCCATCAATTCCTTGGCTGGCACGACACGGCTGACCAAGCCTGACCTTTCGGCCTCGGCCGCATCCATCATCCGGCCCGTCAGGTGCATTTCCATCGACTTGGACTTGCCCACGAACCGGGTCAGCCGCTGGGTGCCGCCGATACCCGCGATCACACCAAGGTTAATCTCGGGCTGGCCGAACTTGGCCGTGTCCGAACACAGGATAAAGTCGCACATCATCGCCAACTCGCACCCGCCGCCCAGCGCATAGCCCGACACGGCTGCAATGATGGGCTTGCGGACCCGCAGCACCGCCTCGGTCTCGGCGGTGAAAAAGTCTTCCGAGAACATGTCGACAAAACTTTTCTCGGACATCTCCTTGATATCAGCGCCTGCGGCGAAGGCTTTTTCTGATCCGGTCAGGATGATGCAGCGGATCTTTTCGTTCTTGTCAAAGGCGCCCAGCGCACGGCCCAACTCTTCCAACAACTGAGCGTTCAGTGCGTTCAGCGCGTCGGGCCGGTCCAGGCGGATGACGCCCACATGATCCTCGGTTTCCACGCAGATCGTTTCGTAGCCCATGCTCTCGCTTTCGCCGTTGCAACAGGGTGAAACAGTTATCACGCAAGAGGCAGGTTGCAACCCCGGATGGAACTGTCCCAAAGGTTGCGCGAGAAGTGCAGTGTTTTCAATGTGTAATCCCAAGGGCGAGCAATCAGCGCTGGCACGACCCGCAGTAAAAGCTGGATCGCCCGGACTGCACGATTCTTCGGATCTCGCCCGAACACCCGTCTTTTCGACAGGCCGCGCCCTCGCGCCCATAGGCGGCAAAACTGTGCTGAAAGTACCCCAGTTCACCGTCCGCCTGACGATAATCCCGTAGGCTGGATCCCCCGGCCTCGATCGCCTCGGCCAGAACGTCCCGGATCGCTGGAACCAGCGACGCGACCCGGTGCGCGGCGATGCGCCCGGCCTGGCGGGCGGGGTGGATGCCCGTCCGCCACAACGCCTCGCACACATAGATATTGCCCAGGCCCGCGACGATCCTCTGATCCAGCAGCGCGGCCTTGACAGGGGTGCGCCGGTGCCGGAAGCGGGACACCAGATACGTCTCGTCAAACGCGTTGCCCAGGGGCTCGGGGCCCAGGGATGCCAGCAACGGGTGGTCGGCAACAGTCGGGGTAGGGGCCAGATCCATCGCCCCGAACCGGCGCGCGTCGTTGAACGTGATCCGCGCCCCGCCCCCCATATCCAGCACGACATGGTCGTGTTGCTCGGGCGCTGGCCGGTCATGGGCGAACACGCCGGGTGCCGTGCCCCCGATCAGCATGCGGCCCGACATGCCCAGATGGATCAGCAGCGTCTCGCCCGTGTCCAGATCGGCCAGGATATACTTGGACCGACGCCGCAGCGCATCGACCCGCGCCCCGGTCAGCCGTTCGCTCATTCGATCGGGAAACGGCCAGCGCAGGTCCGGGCGCCGAATATCGGCCCGAACGATCCGCTGACCGGTCATCACCGGCTCCAACCCCCGCCGGACTGTCTCTACCTCGGGCAGTTCCGGCATCGCGGGGGTGGGGACCTCTAGTCTTTGTTGCGCATGTTGTCGGTTGCGGCCTTCTCGCCCTTTTCGACCGCCAGGCCCGCGCCCAACGTGTAAAGCAGGATGATCGCGACCGTCCATGCCAAAAGCGAGATGCCCATAAACAGACCCATGTCAGCCCTTTCCGGCGCCCGCTGCGCCCGTTGTATGTTGACACTCCAATTGTCAAAATATTCTGACATATTGCAAGTCTTTCCTGATTGACACATATCGGACCCGCGACACCGCGCCCGAATTGTAGTTTCCAATCAGCCCTCTATTATCTGGCCCGCAAGCGCAACAAAGCGAGTCTCCGATGGCCCCGACCACCTCGAAAACCACGCATTTCGGCTATCGCGAGATCCCCGAGGCCGACAAGGCCGGGATGGTGCACGGTGTCTTTTCGTCCGTAGCCTCGAAATACGACGTCATGAACGACACCATGAGCCTTGGCATCCACCGGCTGTGGAAAGACGCCATGATGGACTGGCTGGCGCCGCGCCCGGACACGCGCCTGCTGGATGTGGCGGGCGGCACCGGAGACATCGCGTTCCGTTATCTGCGCCGCGCCGGGCCAACGGCGCATGCAACAGTGCTGGACATGACCGCCGACATGCTGGACCAGGGCCGCAAACGGGCCGAGGCAGATCGCCTGGACACCCAGCTTGACTGGGTCGTCGGCGATGCCATGGCCCTGCCGATGGAGGCGGGCCAGTTCGACACCTACACGATCTCATTCGGCATCCGCAACGTGACCCGGATCGAGGATGCCCTGGCCGAGGCCTACCGCGTCCTCAAACCCGGCGGGCGTCTGATGGTGCTGGAATTCAGCCAGGTGCCCAATCCGGGGCTGCAATGGCTTTATGATCGGTACTCGTTCAACATCATCCCGCCGATGGGCAAGATCATCACCGGCGACAGCGACAGCTATCAGTATCTGGTCGAATCCATCCGCCGCTTCCCCGCGCAGGAACCGTTTGCGCAGATGATCCGCGATGCCGGTTTCGAACAGGTAAAGTATCGCAACCTGTCGATGGGCATCGCCTGCCTGCATTCCGGCTGGAAACTCTAGGTCTTGCGCGGCCCCCACAATATCTGGCGGTTGGTCCGCACCGGCGCTACGTTCGAACGTACAGGCGCGATGCGTCTGGCGCTCGAAGCACTTGATGCCCCCCGCCCGCTCAGGATCGCGGCGCGTGTGCTGGGGTGGCCGTTTGCCTTCCTGGGCCACCGCGGCGACCCCAGCCTGCCGCCGATCAGCCGGGCGCTGACCGCACTGGGTCCGGCCTATATCAAGTTCGGTCAAATCTTGTCGACGCGCCCGGACGTGGTAGGCCAGGACCTGGCCATGGAATTGATGAAGCTGCAGGATGATCTGCCGGCCTTCGACACCAAGACCGCGCGCGAAACCATCGCACACGAGTTGGGCGACGACGCGGACACCCTGTTTTCAAGCTTTTCCGATCCGGTCGCCGCAGCGTCACTGGCCCAGGTGCACCGCGCCACCGTGCGCGAGACGGGGCGCGAGGTCGCGGTCAAGGTCCTGCGCCCGGGTGTCGAGGGCGCTTTTCTGCGCGACGTGGACGCGTTCCATCTGGCCGCTTCAATCATCGAAACGTTGGCGCCCAAATCCCGAAGGCTGCGCCCGCGTGCGGTGATCGAGCATTTCGAAAGCGTGGTCGAGGGCGAGCTGGACTTGAGGATGGAGGCCGCAGCCGCAGCCGAGTTCCGGTCAAACACGCTGGACGATCAGGGCTTTTCAGTACCCGAGGTGATCTGGCCACTCTCCAGCCGCCGGGTCATCACCCTGGAATGGGCCGAAGGGCAGAAATTCGGCGACCCCGATGCGCTGTCCGCCCATGGCGCGGACCTCGCCGATCTGGGGCGCCGTGTGATCCAGGTGTTTCTGAAGGTCGCCCTGCGGGACGGCTTCTTTCACGCCGACATGCACCAGGGCAATCTGAAGCTCTCGCCAACCGGCGAGATCATCGCCCTGGATTTCGGGATCATGGGCCGGATCGACGCCTACACCCGCCGTGTGTATGCCGAGATCCTGATCGGGTTCCTGCGCAAGGACTATCGCCGCGTGGCCGAGGTGCATTTCGAGGCCGGCTATGTTCCCGCCGACCGGGACATCGATGCCTTTGCCCAGGCCCTGCGATCCGTAGGCGAGCCGATCTTTGGCCAGGATGCTCGCAAGATCTCGATGGCGCGCCTGCTGGCCCATCTGTTCGACGTCACCGAACGGTTCGGCATGCAGACCCGGACCGAGCTGATCCTCTTGCAGCGCACAATGGTCGTGGTCGAGGGCGTGGCCCGGTCGCTGGACACGTCGATCAACATGTGGGAGGCGGCGAAACCGGTGGTCGAGGACTATATCCGCGACAATCTGGGCCCGCGCGCCGTGGCGCGCGATCTGGCGCAGACCGTGCGAATGCTGTCGCGGTTTGGACCGCTGCTGCCGGGCATGGCCGAGGATCTGTTGATCCGCACCAACACCCGCGCGCCGGACCCGGCCGAGGGGCCGGACGCCATGCCGTGGTGGGTCTGGGTCCTGACGGGGGCAGGGCTGGTCGGTGGGCTGGCCGCGCTGCTGCGACTGATCTAGGGACTCCGCCCGCTGGGGCACACGGGTCTAGCGAGAAACGATCTTGACCCAATCGCCGACCAGCGGCACGCGGCCCTTGCCATAGGCGTTCATGGCACGGAACCGATCCTCGGCCCCATTCCTCATAGACATCGCCGCTGA
>CAYWND010000172.1:0-6347 GCA_964459085.1 uncultured Oceanibium sp.
GACCCGCACCACCCGGTGACCGGCGGCAACGATGGCCCGAAGCGCGGGCACCGAGAAATCGGGGGTTCCCATGAAGATCACGCGCATCCGCCGTCGTCCTTATCCTGGCCGCAGGCCGCGGCATCCGATCTATCGACCAAGCCTGTCTATCCCCGCTGCCGCAACTTGGCATGGCGTTTCAACAGCATCCGCCGTTTCAACGGTTTCAAACGGTCGATATACAGCTTGCCGTCCAAATGGTCGATCTGGTGCTGCACAGACGTCGCCCACAGGCCCTCGAACGCCTGCTCTTCGATCTCGCCCGACGCGCCAAGAAACCGGACACGCACTTCGGCCGGTCGGAGGACCTCTGCCGAGACACCCGGCAGATTTGGGCTGGCCTCGACATGGGCGCGCATCTCGGCGCTGGCGGCCAGGATCTGCGGGTTGGCCAGACGCACGGGCCGATCCCCGGCCTCCGAGCAATCGACCACGGCTAGCCGCCGCGTAACGCCAAGCTGGTTCGCAGCCAGCCCCACGCCGGGCATGGCATACATCGCCGCCAGCATCTCGTCCCACAGATCCCGTACGGCGTCATCCACCGCTTCCACCGGTGTTGATACGGTCTTCAACGCCGGATGAGGCCAGGGAACGAACGGCCTTGGCATCAGGCCCGCGCGCGCTCTTTCTTCAATTTCTTCATCTTCTGGGTGATCATCGTCCGGCGCACCGCGCCGAGGTAGTCGATGAACAGCTTGCCATCCAGATGGTCGAGCTCGTGCTGGGCACAAGTGGCCCACAACCCTTCGAGTTCATCCTCTTGTACCTTGCCGTCCAGATCCAGATAGCGCAGCCGCACCTTTTCGGGGCGCGTGATTTCGTCGTAGATCTCGGGGATCGACAGGCACCCCTCTTCGGCGGTGACCATCTCGTCGCTGGTCCAGGTGATCTGGGGGTTGATGCAAACGGTTGGCGCCTCGCCCGGTTCGTCCCGGTTGCAATCCATGACAAACATCCGTTTCAGCTTGCCGACCTGCGGGGCGGCCAGACCAACACCGGGGGCGTCATACATCGTCTGAAGCATATCATCCGCCAGTTTGCGCAGGTCCGCGTCCACGCCATCAACAGCGGGGCATACCTTGCGCAAGCGCGGATCAGGATGGATCAGGATCGGTCTGAGGGTCATTTCGCCCATGTATGGGAATGCGCCCGCCTGTGCAAGCGACCGGGACCGCGTATCTTTTCCCTTGCGCATGCCTGTCGGGCCGCTAGCTTGCGTCCCTGCCGCCCCCTGGAGAGACCGCAATGACCTTTGATTTCGACCGCATCATCGATCGCCGCAACACAAATTGCACCAAGTGGGACAACATGGAGAAGCTCTATGGTGTCTCGCCGTCCGGCGGGATCTCGATGTGGGTCGCGGATATGGATTTCGCCTCGCCCCCTGCGGTCAACCAGACCCTGCACAACATGGCGGACCACGGCGTGCACGGGTATTTCGGCAACGACGCACCTTATCTGCAATCGATCCGTCATTGGATGGCCTCGCGTCACGGGTGGGAGATCCAGACCGACTGGATTTCGACCGTTCACGGGCTGGTGTCCGGGATCGGGCTGGCCCTGCAGGCCTTTACCCGCCAGCGGGACGCCGTGATCGTTTTTTCGCCCGTATATCATGCGTTTCATCGCGTCGTTAAGGCCAACAAGCGGAAGCTGGTGCAAAGCCACCTTGTCGAAGAGGACGGGCGCTATCGGATGGATCTGGATGCGCTGGCCAACAACCTGACCGGCAAGGAACGCGTCGTCATCCTGTGTTCGCCCCACAACCCGGGTGGCCGGGTCTGGAGCCGCGAGGAACTGCGGGCGCTGGCCGATTTCTGCAAGGACCATGACCTGATCCTGTTCTCGGACGAGGTGCACCATGATCTGATTTATCCCGGGCATACGCATCACGTGATGCACTCGGTCGCACGGGATATCGAGGATCGGCTGGTCATGTTCACGGCGGCCTCCAAGACCTTTGGCCTGGCCGGGGCGCTGACCGGCAATGTTATTATTCCGGATGCTGCACTGCGCACGAAGTTCGAACAGGTCGCCCGGGCGTCCGGAACCCATGCCGATCGACTTGGGGCGATGCTGACAACGGCGGCCTATGCGCACGGGTCCGAGTGGCTGGACGCGCTGATCCCCTATCTTGATCGCAATCGACAGATCTTTGACGACGCCGTGAACGCACTGCCCGGCATCCGGTCCATGCCGCTTGAGGCGACATTCCTGTCCTGGGTCGATTTCTCGGGCACCGGCATGACCCCGGCCGAATTCACGGCCCGGGTTCAGGACACCGCTCGGATTGCCGCCAATCACGGGGATACCTTTGGCGAGGGGGGCGAGACCTTCCTGCGGTTCAACATTGCAACCCGCCGCGCAATCGTCGAAGATGCCGCCGAACGGCTTGCCGAAGCGTTTGCGGATCTGCAATAGCCCCCGCGCGAGGCCACGCCGAACCCGTGATTTCAAAGATTACCGCTTGATTAACGCGTGCGATCCCGGCAACTGTCGCGCGAGTAACAGATTTCGCGTTTCTCGTTAATCAAACAGGTCTAATGGCCGACCGCTCACCCCCCCCGGCACTTGCGCCTGTCAGGTGGCTCGATCGCAGCACCCCACCCCATATCGCGACGCTCGTGTTGATCGCGGGGATGGGGGCGTTGAACATGAACATCTTCCTACCGTCATTGCCGTCCATCGCGGATTACTACCAGGCGGATTATGCGGTCGTTCAGCTTGCCATTTCGGCCTATCTGGCAGTGACCGCGGTGCTGCAACTGATCTTTGGCCCCCTGTCCGACCGATTTGGTCGACGGCCGGTGATGATCGGCAGCATGGTAATCTTCCTGATTGCATCCATAGGCTGCATCCTGGCGGACTCGATCTTTTGGTTTCTGGTCTTTCGCCTGATACAAGCTTCGGTCGCCTCGGGGATAGCGCTTAGCCGGGCGATCGTGCGCGACATGGTGCCACCTGCAAAAGCCGCGTCGATGATCGGGTATGTCACGATGGGCATGGCACTGGTGCCGATGGTCGGTCCGATGATCGGCGGCTACCTGGACGAATGGTTCGGATTTCACGCGACCATCGCGGCAACCGCCGCCTTTGGCGCGGTGGTGCTGGTGGTGATCTACCTGGACCAGGGCGAGACCAACATCACCCCGTCGGGCAGCTTTGGCGCCCAGTTCCGGACCTATCCATCGCTGGTCACATCCCGCCGGTTCTGGGGCTATGCGCTGGTGGCGGCCTGCGCCAGCGGCGCTTTTTTTGCCTTTCTGGGCGGGGGACCGTTCGTGGCGACCGAGATCCTGGGCATGTCGCCCTCGTCTATCGGGCTGCATTTCGGGCTGATCGCCCTGGGCTACATGCTGGGCAACTACCTGTCGGGACGCTACGCGGAACGGGTCGGGATCACGCCTATGATGATCACGGGATCGCTGGTCGCATGCATGGGGCTGATGATCGGCATAGCGCTTTTCGCGCTGGGTATCATCCATCCCCTCTCGCTGTTTGGTACCGTGCTGCTTGTGGGGATTGGCAATGGTCTGACCCTGCCCTCGGCCAATGCTGGCATCGTTTCGGTCCGCCCGAACCTTGCCGGCAGCGCCAGTGGTCTGGGCGGCGCATTGATGATCGGCGGCGGCGCCGCGCTGTCGGCTGTGACTGGATCCATCCTGAACCCGCAAACCGGCGGCTACATCCTGATGCTGATGATGCTGCTGAGTTCTTTCATGTCACTGGTCTGTGCAAACTATGTGTTGCGGCGCGAACGGGCACTGGCTGCACAGGGGTAGAATTGGCGATGATCCTGGCGCGGCGCGTTCGCACCTGCAACATCTGCTTGACATCCTCGCGAAATATCGTGATGCAGTGCGGCACATGAACGAAATATCCTTTCGCGAGAAACCCGCCGATGAGCTTCCTGGTCCAGCCCGCCCCGATCGCCACGCCCAACCGTTGCCAGTTGTTCGGACCGGGCTCGCGGCCTGAAATCTTTGCCAAAATGGCGACCTCGTCAGCAGACGTCATCAATCTGGACCTGGAGGATTCGGTGGCCCCGGGCGACAAGGACGCGGCGCGAGCAAATGTCGTCCAGGCGATTGGCGATGTGGACTGGGGCAGCAAGACGCTGTCGGTGCGGATCAATGGCCTGGACACGCCGTTCTGGCACCGCGACGTGATCGCGCTGGTCGAAACCGCGTCCGACCGCCTGGATCGGATCATGATCCCCAAGGTCGGTACCGCCGGGGACCTTTATGCCGTGGACGCACTTGTGACCGCTGCCGAGGCGGCCGTTGGCCGGTCCCGGAAGATCGATTTCGAGGTCATAATCGAAACCGCCGCGGGGTTCGCCCATGTTGAAGAGATCGCCGCCGCGTCGCCCCGGTTGCGCGCGATGAGCCTGGGCGCTGCGGACTTCGCCGCGTCGATGGGCATGCAGACGACCGGTATCGGTGGCACGCAAGACGGCTATTACATGATCGCCCCTGACGGCGCCCGGCATTGGGCGGATCCATGGCACGGCGTGACGGCGGCCATCGTCGCCGCCTGCCGCACGCATGGCATTCTGCCGGTCGATGGGCCCTTCGGGGATTTCTCGGATGATGAAGGCTTTCGCGCCCAGGCCCGCAGATCCGCGACCATGGGGATGGTCGGCAAATGGGCCATCCACCCCAAGCAAGTCGCGCTTGCCAACGAGGTCTTCACCCCGTCCGAGGCGCAAATCACCGAGGCGCGTGAGATCCTCGCCGCAATGGCCGAGGCCGAACGCGCCGGCCAGGGCGCCGCCGTCTACAAAGGGCGGCTGGTCGATCTGGCCTCGATCCGGCAAGCAAAGGTGATCGTGGATCAGGCCGAGATGATCCAGGCCTGATCCCGCCCCGTTCAAGCAACCGGTACACAGATATCTGTCAGCAGATCCTGGGGGGCGACCTCCATCGGGCTGTTGAGATAGACTTCGAAGGGTGGGTGATCCCTTAGCTCGACCTTGCTGTCGGCCAGCCAGTCGCCATAAAAGTACCTGTAGGCCGCGCTCAGCCCCGCATAGGGCCCCTTGTAGTGCAGGACCGCCATGCGCCCGCCAGCAAGCTCGATATAGTCCAGATCTTCTGGCACGTCCATCTCGCCCGCAAGTGACAGCCCCGCATGTGATCGCAAGTCAGCCTCAGGCACTGCGTCGGGATCGTCGTAGTAGACCCCGACCATGCCCTGGACATGGGGCCATAGCCCCCGCGATGTCGCGATTGCGCTGACCGCCTCGAACGTCTTGCCAATCTCGATATACGGGCCCCGGTGGGGCAGTGCGACCAGGTTTCGGACAGGGTGTTCGGTGATTTCGACTGGGAACATGGCACTTTCTCCTTTTTGCGCCGCTATGGGGGCGCCAGGCAGTGCCCCCCTTACGCGAAACGCCGCCGGAGGCAGGCCGTAGGCTGCACCAAACACACGCGTGAAGCTTTGCAGGTTGGGATAGCCGCAGGCCGCCGCGATGTCGGCCAGTGCCCGATCGGTTTCCAGCAACCAGCAGGCCGCACGATTCAGGCGGATCCGGCGGATCGCCTGGGCAACGGTTTCGCCCTGGTGCGCGGTAAACACGCGATGCCAGTGGAACCGCGACATCGCCGCGACCTCGGCCAGAGTGTCCAGGGACAGATCACCATCCAGGTTGTTGTGGATGTAATCCAGCACCCGCAAAATCCGCTTTTCGTATCCTTGTGGCAATGGCTGCTCCGTACCGGCGTGTTTCGCCTCTTCTCGATGCCATGTCCCCGTTTTGCAAATCTTGCCGAATTGGCGGCGTTGCAGACGGGACCGCAGAAGGCGCGAATGGGCGCATAAACAATTGCATTCCCCCGCCCCCGCCGCCATATATCCGCGAAACCGCGAAAGAGGGGCGGCATGTACAGCTATCTCGAGTTCGAAAAGGGTCTGGCCGAGATCGAGGGCAAGGCCGAAGAGTTGCGGGCCCTCGCGCGCGAAAACAACGAAATGGATGTCGAGGCCGAGGCCAAGGCGTTGGACGAAAAGGCCGCCGCGCTGCTGGAGGAGCTGTACAAGGACCTCAGCCCGTGGCGGAAATGCCTGGTCGCGCGTCACGCTGACCGACCCCACTGCATCGACTATATCAACGCGCTGTTCACCGAATACACGCCGCTGGCGGGCGACCGGAACTTTGCTGATGATCATGCGGTGATGGGCGGGCTGGCGCGGTTGGACGACCGTCCGGTGATGGTGATCGGACACGAGAAGGGCAACGACACAAAGTCCCGGATCGAACGCAATTTCGGCATGGCCCGGCCCGAGGGGTATCGCAAGGCGAT
>CAYWND010000173.1:0-6337 GCA_964459085.1 uncultured Oceanibium sp.
GTCCCAAGTCACGATCCCTGCATCAGGCCGATATGTCCAGATCCCGACCCCGCCGGCAGACTTGGCGAGTTCCAGGGTTTCCAGAGCCGCGGCAAGAGCAGTCCGTTGCGCGCTTGTCGCCAAGGCGAAACGCGCGAACATGCTGCAAATGCTGACGGACAGCGCATTTGCGACCGCAATTTTGGGCAGGTCGCTGCGCAACCAATCAAGAGCCAGCGATCGTGGCGAAATCAGAAAAAACACCAGCGCGGCGGCGACCACACTAAACCCACACAAAATCCCGATCATGCTGGGCCGCAGGCGATGCAACGGCTCCTGTCTTCTGACCCAACTCCAGACCAAACACCCGGCCAACACATACAGGCCATATACAGCAACACCCGAGATTGCGAAGGTCCCGCCCACATACCATCGCGCGATCGCGCCGCATCCTCCCGCTATCAGTCCGGCCAGAGGACCACCTAGCACCGATGCCAGGACCACAGGGCCCGCACGTGCGTCGAGCGTGGCACCGTTCTCCAAAACGATGGGCGTTACGGTCACAAGAAAGGCCACCAACCCATAGCTCAGTCCAAGCACGCCGGCCGCAGGAGAAAGCGGTCTAAGCTGGCCGATCTGGAATGCAACGAAAACGCCCACGGCCGAAAGCGCGAGCAACGCGACGTTCTGAAGTATTTCAACGGTCATATTCGCCCTCGGGGCAAAAAACGCTGCCAAATTCTACCCACGCGCGAAACCACCGAGCAAGACCCGCAAAAATTGTGGTCTGGATCTTCGCAAAAACAGGTGGTCGTCAGGCAGCTTGCGTCGCGCGTTTGCCCTCTGCTCGCATGAAGAAGACGTAGTAGAACACCGGTGCCGCTATCAGCGTCAGTAGCGATGCAAAAGCCAGCCCGCCCATGATCGTCACCGCCATAGACAAGAAAAACGCATCTCCCAACAGCGGCGCCATGCCCAGAATGGTCGTCGCGGCAGCCAGAATGACTGGACGAAGGCGCGATGTGCAGGCCTTCACAATGGCCTCTTTAAGCGCAAGCCCTTCGGCCCGAACCAGGTCGATTTCCTCAACCAGAACGATCCCATTCTTGATCAGCATACCCGAGAGGCTGAGCAGCCCCAGCAACGCAGTGAACGTAAAGGGAAAGCCGGTCCCCAACAGCCCCAGAACCACGCCGTTCAACGACATCGGAACCAACAGCCATATGATGATCGGCTGCCGAATAGCGTTGAACAACAAGACGGAGATGAGAACCATGATGAGCAGCGACAGCGGCAACTGCCGTGCAAGACTGGCATTCGCGTCGCCCGCACTTTCGAACTCGCCGCCCCATTCCATTCGATAGCCCAGCGGCAGTTCTATCTCTTCGATGGTCGCCCGGATCTGGCTGTGGACCTCGGCTGCTGTCAATTCCGGCGGTATGTCTGCACCGACGGTCAATGTGCTCAGCCTATCCCGGCGATGAACCAAGGTATCCTGAACCTCGTAGTCCATGCCGTCGATCACCTGCTCAAGCGGTACGAAACTTGACGCTGCATCCGAATAGACCACCTGATCCAGAAGCGCGATGTCCGTATCCTTGGCCATGCGCACGATAATCGGGATCAGTCGTTCGTCTTCACGATAAACGCCGGCCCGCAGGCCATCAGTCGCAAACCGGAGTGTACCCGCGATATCGTCGCGGGTGATGCCCGCGGTCTGGGCCCGATCTTCGGAATAGACCGGCATCAGGACCAGTTCGCGTTCCCGCCAGTTTGTCCGTGGAAACAGGATATCGTCCGACGCCGCCGAAAGCCTGGAAATTGCTTCATCGCCCAGACGTCGCAGCACTGCCGGATCGCTGCCCGAGAACCTGACTTCGATCGGATCTCCGCCACCCGGTCCAAAGACCAGCCGTCGCGTGCGGAACTCACCCTCGGGGAAGGCCGCGCGTCCAAAATCCTCCAAGTCCGCCTGCAATGGCGGGATATCTTCCAGATTTGCAGTCCGTACGATCAGATGGCCATAGGATGGGTTGGGGCGTTCCGCATCGTAGGTCAGCATGAATCGCGTGGCGCCCTGCCCAACGAAAGTGCTGACGGAAACAACATCATCGCGGTCCAAAAGCCAGTCCTCGAACACGGCCATGTCCTCTGACGTGCGCTCAATCGACGTGCCCTGGGGCAATTTGTAATGAACGAAGAAAAGCGGTGTGTTCGAGTTGGGAAAAAACTGCTGAGAGACGCTGCCAAACCCCATGTAGCAGACCACGGTAATCGCAATCAGTCCCGGGATCACAAGCCACCATATCCGCAGGGCGCCCTGTAAGATCGCGCCGTAGGCGCGGAAAATCGGGCCGCTATACGCATCGTCATCCGAATGCTCTCCGCGCCGGAAAAAGTAGTGGCCCAGCAGTGGTGTCACCGTGATCGCCAACAACCATGACAGAAGCAGCGATATGGAGATCACCGCAAACAGCGAGAACATGAACTCGCCGGTCGCATCCGGCGACAGACCAATCCCGGCAAATGCCATGATCCCGATCGCGGTGGCGCCCAACAGGGGCACCTGGGTCTTGCTGGCGGTTTCCGCCGCCGCCTTACGGGAATCCTTGCCTTGCAGCATCGCGATCTGCATGCCCTCGGCGACCACGATCGCGTTGTCGACCAGCATCCCCATCGCAATGATCAGCGCGCCTAGCGAGATGCGCTCCATCTCGATCGAGAAGATGCCCATAAACAACAAGGTGCCGACGACGGTCAGCAACAGGGTCGTCCCAACCACGACAGCCGCGCGCCATCCCATGAACAGCGCCAGGACAACCACCACAATACTGACGGACATCGCCAGATTGACCAGAAAGTCGTTGGACGCCTCTTCAACCACAATGTGCTGCTGATAGATCGGGTGCAGGTCGACACCGTAGGGGATCTCGGGCGACAGTTCCGCCAACCGCGCGTCGACTCGGTGGCCGACCTCGACAATGTTTTCGGTCGATAGCCCGGCAACACCAAGTGTAAAGGCCTCTTGCCCGTTGAACCGGACGATCAGCGACGGGTCATCCTGGCGCCCCCGGTTGACCTCGGCAATGTCGAACAAGTTGATGACTTCGCCACCTACGCCGACGGCCAGGCCCGCAATGGCCGAGATGGTGTCGGA
The DNA here is from genome assembly GCA_964459085.1 of uncultured Oceanibium sp. Classification (GTDB taxonomy): domain Bacteria; phylum Pseudomonadota; class Alphaproteobacteria; order Rhodobacterales; family Rhodobacteraceae; genus Halovulum. The sequence continues at coordinate 3,137 of CAYWND010000173.1, forward strand.
CCCTTCGGGCGCGAGAATGTCCACGTCCTGTCCACTTCCATCAACCGATCCGGCAGGCTGAACCGAGTTCGCGGTCGAGATCGCATTGATCAGTGCCGCAGGCGGGATGTTCTGGTTGAAGGTGACGGCCAGATTGGGTTCGACGAAAATCGCCTCGTCCGGCAGGCCAGAGACATCCACATCCGCCACACCATCAACGGCCAGAATTTCGCGGCGGAGGAATGTTGAAAGTTGATGAACCTCGGCGTCGCTGAAGCCCGGCGCCGTAACCGCATAGAATATACCGAAAACGTCCCCGAACCCGTCATTGACCTGCGGCATGGTCACACCGTCGGGCAAGTTCCCTGCGGCGTCCCCGACCTTGGCTCGCAAATCTGACCAGATATCAGGCAACTGGGTCCCGTCGTATGTGTCCTGAATCTCGACGGTGATCTGGCTGAAGCCCGGCTGGTTGATCGAGGTAATGCGATTCACCTCGCCCATCTTCTGAATAGCGCTTTCCAGCGGCTCGGATACCTCGCGCGCAACCTGCATGGCCGTCGCACCCGGGTATTGCGTGATCACCACTGCCGACTTGATCGTAAAGGCAGGGTCTTCGAGCCGTCCGACCGAGTTGAACCCCCATAGCCCGCCAAACAGGCAGCCGAGGATAATGATCCAGGTATAGATCGGGCGGTCGATGGAGATTCGGGCAATGCTCACGTCTGGTCCGCCCTAGTTCGTAAAGCCGGAAAACCGGCGGACGGATTGACCGTCTTCCAACGCAAAGATCCCGGCTGCCGCGAACTCCTCGCCTGCCTCCAGCCCTTCGGTGACCAGAAACTGTCCATTCGCGTCAGGCGCGAGCGTCACGTCGCGCCGGGTCAGGGTCCCCTGGTCTGCACCGGCCGGTTCAAACACGAACATGGATACGCCGCCATCCTCGGCGGTCCGGATTGCCGATGCCGGTACCATGACACCTTGAGGTCCCTCCTTGAGGACTGCTGTCACGGTAACCGACGCTCCAGGCAGTATCGAAAGACCTTCTGGTGGCGGCATTCCGAACGTCAGCCTAAAGGTCTGACCGATTGCCGACGTCTCGGCGTTGAACTCTCGTACAGTTAGCGGGAATACCTGATCGCTGAACGGAAAGCGGGCTGTGACCTCGACATCGGGATCCTCGCCGGCGCGCTGGAACAGAATCTCGGGCACATCAATTTCGATCCTCAACTCGGACATGTCGTGCAGACGAACAACCGGCGTGCCCGCCCCGATTGTGGTGAAGTTGTCGACAAATCGCGTCGCGACCAACGCGTCGAACGGGGCGTGCAGCGTGGCGTGCTCCAACGCGTATTCGGCATTTGCGACGGCGATGGTTGCAAGTCCCAACTCCGTCTCGGCGTCCTGGACAGCCACCTCGCTGACCGAGCTTCCTTGCAGCTTCTTCAGCCTCTCGTAGTTCCGGTCAGCTTGCTCGAGCCTGAGCTTGGACTGGTCGAGCGACAGCTGAAAGGTCTCTAGATCCAGTTCGGCGATCACGTCGCCTTTCGGCATGACCTGGCCCTCGATAACTGGCATGTCAATAATCTGACCGGCAACCTGGAAAGCCAGATCCACTGTCTGGCGGGCCACAACATTTCCGAAGAACTGGCGAACGATGCCTCCACCCGAGACCTCGGCCACAGACAGCTTTACGGGTTTCTCCGCTGCGTTGTCCTGCGCCGAGGACGTGTTCGCCAGCAGAACCGGCACCAGCAATGACAGCACGCTGGCCAGCTTCAGGATGTTCGTCATGTGGTTCCCCGTGGTAATCTCTTGGAAAACAGTACTTGCCACACAGCAAGTTGTCACCGGCCAAGGTTGTGCAAAGCCAAAATCACCGCGAAGAATTCTGCGGGGTAACCTTGGTTGCCAATTTTTCACGAAACGGTGCCTGGGACATGAAAGTCTGCGGTACCCCAGACTTGCATGATACCTAGTACAAAGACCTGCCGGACTAACGCGGGTCCTCCGCTATCCGGCCTCAACAGCCAGGTCCGTCCAAAGCACGATCCCGGGACGGTGTACGGCCAAACCTGTGTCGCTAGGCACGCGAAAGGCTTCGATTACATCGAATGCTTCTACAACCCGAAGCGCCGCCACTCGACCATAGGCTATCTAAGCCCTATCACATTCGAGGAGCGAGCTATGAAAGCTTAAGTTGCCGTCCACGAAACCGGCAGCAGGCCATCCACATTGGCAGTTCCATTTGCTCAGCTATTCGAGGAACCGGGATCGCGTTCACACAATTCGCGTCCATGATCGACACCGCGTCTCTCACCTGCGCTGGAATGCTGCTGGGCAGGGTCGCGCGCTTGTTGTCGTTGCGGGTCGGCATGTTCGTTGGAATCTCCGAAATCCGACGGACAATCCGATTACTGGTGAAGTGCGCGATCAGGGCAAGTGTCATGTCCAAGGTCGCGACGCCACCGGCGCTAGAAAACCTAGGCGGAGAAAAGTCTACCATCCGATCCATAAACAGGCTGGACGGAAACTGGTGACAGAACCCCATTACGGCCTCTGGGTGAGCAGCCGCAGGACGCACTTGCAGAAGGCCAGCCTTTGCGAACACCAGCGCGCCGGTATCTACGCATCCCAGCAGGCAGCCATGCCGGACAAGCTGTCTCAGCCGTGTTAGCGCAGCTTCGGTTGCGACGCGATCAGGACTACACGGCGCCAGAAGAATTGCCGCATCAGGAAATCCGGGAGGAAACGCCCCGGTCATTATCGGGATTCCGCTCGAAGACCTGCACAGCCCTCCATACTCTGACACGAACTGCCATTCGAATTCCGGGTGACCACGTTCACGATTGGCCACCCGCAAGGGCTCCGATATCTGCGCGAGCGACAAGATGGGAAACCCGTCAGATTGGGCTGCTCAAATGGACAGACCGAATGGCCCGGACTTGTCCGTTTGCTGGACAAACGAAGCCCGGACTACAAGTGCTGAGTGGAGCCGAGCCGCCGCCCAAAGACGAGAAACGCCCGTGCGCAGCGCGCATCGGGCGTTCAGTCCGACAGACGATGACCCAATTTTTGGTTGCGGGGGTAGGATTTGAACCTACGACCTTCAGGTTATGAGCCTGACGAGCTACCGGGCTGCTCCACCCCGCGCCAAAACAGTCTTTATCGTTTCACAGAGCTTGTTTTTGTTGCATTCGTCAGGTTTGGCGGTGACCTACT
>CAYWND010000174.1:0-6266 GCA_964459085.1 uncultured Oceanibium sp.
TGTCCAGCACGCCGGCCATGCCGCAAACCTTTTCGGCCGGCAGGCCCGAGAACTCTCGCAGCGCCCAAACCATCGCGTCCAGCGGGTTGGTGATACAGATGACAAAGGCGTTGGGCGCGTGCTGCGCGATCCCTTCGCCCACCGATTTCATGACCTTAAGGTTGATGCCGAGCAGGTCGTCACGGCTCATGCCGGGTTTGCGGGCGACACCGGCGGTGACGATGCAGACGTCCGCACCGGCGATATCGGCGTAGTCGTTCGCACCTTTGAGTTTGGCGTCGAACTTGTCCACCGGCGCGCTTTCAGCGATGTCCAGGGCCTTGCCTTGGGGCAGTCCCTCGGCAATGTCGAACAGGACGACATCACCCAACTCTTTCAGTGCCGCAAGATGGGCCAGCGTGCCGCCGATTTGTCCCGCGCCGATAAGGGCGATTTTTGCTCTGGCCATGGTGGTCTCTCCCTGAAGCCGAAACTGTAGTCGGGCCTTGGCCTAGCGGCTTATGCGGTATATCGCAAGTGCGAGATCGCCGAATGCGACACCAGGACCGAAGAGGAAAAGACGGTTGGAACTGACTTGGATATTCTTCGCAGCCGGAATACCGGCAATGCTCTTTGCCGGTATTTCGAAGGGTGGCTTTGGATCTGGTGCGGCGTTTGCGGCGACACCGCTGATGGCACTGATCATCGCTCCGGCCGAGGCTGTCGCACTGATGCTGCCGCTTCTGATGATCATGGACGCAACCGCCCTGCGTGCTTGGTGGGGCAAGTGGAGTGGGGTCGAGGCGCGCCATTTGATTCTGGGTTCTATCGCGGGTGTTGTCGCGGGCGTAGCGCTGTTTCGGTATCTTGATGCGGATGTCATTCGGATCATGATCGGCCTGATTGCGCTGGGATTTGTGGCGTTCCAGCTGTTGCAGAGTCGGGGATTTCTGCGACTGGATGATCGAGAAACCGGACGCGCGGACGGGTTGATGTGGGGGGCTGTGGGCGGTTTCACCAGCTTCGTCAGCCATGCGGGCGGCCCGCCTGCGGCTGTCTATCTGCTGGGTCGAAAGCTGGAAAAGCAGGCCTATCAGGGCACGACTGTGATCGTTTTCGCGGCGATCAACGGGATGAAACTGGTGGCCTATACCTGGCTGGGGATGTTTGGCGGCGGAACATTGCTGGGTGTTATAGCCCTTGCACCTTTTGCGGTGCTGGGTGTGTGGCTGGGGGTCAGAGCGCACAGCCTGATTACGAACGCCCAGTTTTTTGCCGTGACATATGTTCTGCTGACGGTGACCGGACTGCGTTTGATCTGGGTGGCTTTGACCTAAGGCCCGCGTTTGCGCCGTTGATGAGAGACGCAATCTTGCGGCCTGCGATCCTTGCAGAGAAGGAAGGGGTCAAGAGACGTCGAAAAGAGCATTCTGTCTTACAGCAAAAACTGTGGGGGAAGACGCCGCGCCAGCGACGTCGGGCGCAGCGCCACCTCAGGTCGGATCAGTACCGACGCTTAGCCCCAGACGGGGGGCTTCAGACTGGCGCGCCGGACTTGGTCAGGTTCGGTCCACCGTCTTCCCAGAATTCACCAGCAGCCACAAGGCAGCTTTGCCCCGAGGGAAGCGTGATCAGGATCGTCCAGGTGCCCGTTTCCTCGGACGTGTAGATTTCCAGCATGCCGTTGGTATGCGTCAACCCACCGCCAGACCGGCTTTCGCCGTAGCGTTCGGACAGGCGATTGACGATCGTGTCGCGATCTCCGCAATTGCGGGATTGGGCGACGCTGGCGCCGGGAAGGGCAATGGCGAGCGCAAGAGTTGCGCAGAGTATGCGGGTATTCATAGTGCGACCTCTCGGAAGGCGGGGCGGCCGCAGACGTGGCCCTTTTGGCCACAGGGCCGCTTCTGACCCCGCTGAGTTTCACCCGACGCGAACTCGCTGGCCTTCTGGCCGGAGTGATCCTTTCTGGACCCGCGCCATCTGATATCGCCAAGGCTGCGGGCAAAGGCGCAAAAATTGGTTAACCGGGCGCGCGCTGTTTCCTTAAAATTGCAACGGATAGAATTATGTTTCGAATTAGGGGCGGATTGCGCACGATTCAGTCCCAAAGGGGCTTGCAAGTCAGATCAAGTTTCGCCTACTTGTTGCGCTGCAACATGCATTGGGGACTTTCGATGACCTGCCCTTACCGCTCGGTTCTTTATATGCCCGGCTCGAACGCGCGTGCGCTGGACAAGGCCCGTGGGCTGGCTGCGGATGCGCTGATCCTGGATCTGGAGGATGCTGTCAGCCCGGACCGCAAAGCCGAGGCCCGCGATCTGGTGTCCGGCGCGGTTGCAACTGGTGGTTATGGCGAGCGTCGGCTTCTGGTTCGGATCAACGGGCTGGATACGCCCTGGGGGTTTGACGATCTGGCAGCCGCCGTTGCGATGTTGCCGGATGCAATTCTGGTGCCCAAGGTGGCGGGCCCCGGCGACATCGCGCCGGTTCGGGCGGCTATCGGGGAGGCGGATATCGAGATCTGGGCGATGATGGAATCGCCGCAAGGCATCCTGAACGCGGCAGAAATCGCGGCGGCCGAGGGGATGGCCGGGTTTGTCATGGGGACCAACGATCTGCTGAAGGACATCGGGGCCCGGCCCAGGGCCGACCGGGTGTCCATGCTGAGCGCGCTGTCGACCTGCGTCTTGGCGGCCCGCGCGCATGGGCTGATCTGCATTGATGGCGTCTACAACGCGTTTCGGGACGACGAGGGCCTGCGCGCGGAGTGCGATCAGGGGCGTGACCTGGGCATGGTTGGCAAGTCGCTGATCCATCCGGCCCAGATCGCGGTCACAAACGAGGTCTTCACGCCTTCGGGTGACGAGATCGCGTTGGCCGAGCGCCAGGTTGCGGCGTTTGACGCGGCGCAGGCCGACGGGTCGGGGGTTGCGGTGCTGGACGGGCGGATCGTCGAAAACCTGCATGTTGCGGCCGCGCGTGCGACGCTTGCCAAGGTTGCTGCGATTGCTCAAATGGAAGGGGCGTAAGGATAAAAGGGGAGGTCGCGAGATGTTTTGGCTGATACTTGGGGTTGCACTGTGGTGGGCTGCGCACCTGTTCAAGCGGGTTGTGCCCGGCCAGCGGGCGGCGTTGCAGGATCGTCTTGGCGACGGATCCAAGGGGATCGTGGCGCTGGTGCTGCTGGTCTCGGTTGTGCTGATGGTGAGCGGCTATCGCGGCGCAGACTTCATTCCGGTCTATGACCCGCCCGGTTGGGCGCTGCATCTGAACAACCTGATGATGCTGATTGCGGTTATCCTGTTTGGGATGGGATCGTCCAAGGGGCGCATGCGCGCCTGGCTGCGGCACCCGATGCTGACCGGGTTCGCGGTCTGGGCGTTGGCGCACCTGCTGGTCAATGGCGATCTTGCCTCGGTCATTCTGTTCGGCGGCTTGCTGATCTGGGTGCCGGTCGAGATGGTCGTGATCAACCGATCCGCCGACACCTGGGTACGGCCCGAACCGGGCGCCCCAGCGGGCGACATCCGCCTGATCATAATCTCGGTCGTGGTTTTTGCAGTCATCGGCGCGCTGCACGGTTGGCTCGGCCCCTGGCCGTTTCCGGGGTGAGGGGGATGCTGGCCTATCGTTTGCTGACCGAAGAGGATACCTCGGCCTTTTGCCACAAGGTGACCGAGGCGCTGTCCAAGGGCTGGGTGCTGTATGGCGATCCTCAATACGCCTTTGACGCGGACAGCGGCGTGATGCGCTGTGCGCAGGCCGTGACCAAGGAGGTCGACGGCGTATATGACCCGGATGTGCGGCTGGGCGGCCTATGAGCAAGACCAATGCGGGATATTTTTTCGAGGACTACCGGGTCGGGCAGGTCTTTGACCACCCCACCCCGCGCACGGTGACATCGGGCGACCGCGCGCTTTATACCGCGCTCTATCCCACGCGGTTCGCCCTCTATTCGGCAGACACATTCGCGCAGGCCTGCGGTCTGGCGCAAAGCCCGATCGAGGATCTGGTGGCATTTCACGTGGTCTTTGGCAAGACGGTGCCTGATATCTCGCTGAATGCGGTGGCCAATTTGGGATATGCCGAAGGGCGGTTTCTGACACCGGTCTATCCGGGCGACACACTGGCCAGCCGGTCCGAGGTGGTCGGGCTGAAGCCCAACTCGAACGGCAAGACCGGGATCGTCTGGGTCCGGACCGAGGGGCGAAATCAGCGCGGGCAGGTGGTGCTGAGTTATTGCCGGTGGGTCATGGTGCGCAAAAGGGACGTGGATGCCGATGTCGCGCCAGCGGTGGTTCCCGACCTGTCCTCGGCGGTTTCGGCGGATGATCTGGTGGTGCCCGAGGGGCTGGACTTCTCGGCCTATGACACAGCCACCGCCGGGTCGAACCATGTCTGGGAGGACTATGCGCCGGGCGAGATCATCGATCACGTGGATGGTGTCACGATCGAGGATGCCGAACACATGATCGCGACGCGGCTGTGGCAAAACACGGCCAAGGTCCATTTCGATACCGCCAGCAGGCCCGATGGCCGCCGTCTGATCTATGGCGGGCATGTCCTGAGCCTGGCGCGGGCGCTGAGCTTCAACGGATTGGGGAATGCGCAGGTCGTCGCGGCGATCAATGCAGGCAGCCACGCCAACCCGTGCTTTGCGGGCGACACGGTCTATGCCTGGACCGAGGTTCTGGACGTAGCCGAGATCGGAAGGCCCGATATGGGGGCGCTAAGGGTCCGCCTGGTGGCGCGCAAAGCAGGGGCTGCCGTCGGGGAGTTGCGGGATGGGGACGGGAAATACCTGGAAGAGGTCCTCTTGGATATGGACATCTGGGTCCTGATTCCCCGTAGGCCATGATCCACAGGCCCCCGAATGGGCAATGTCCAATCGATCAGCCAGCGCCTTACGTGATCACAAGAAAATCCCACGTGATCACATATGGACCCAACTTTTCGAAATCGTGAAAATCCGCCGCAGGTTAAAGCTTTGTTGGGACTGTGCAGGCGCAATATCTTGGTCTAGGTTAATCCCGCAGGGCACAATCCCCTGTCGAGAAGAAAAGGGACACGCATGGCTGATGTCAACCGGGGTGACCGCCCGCTATCGCCGCATCTTCAGGTTTACAATCAGTCCTACACGGGCACCCTGTCGATCCTGCATCGGATTACGGGTGTCGGACTGTCCCTGGCAGCAATCCTGGTCGTGTGGTGGTTCCTGGCGGCGGCAACGGGGCCGGATTATTTCGCCTTTGTCGACGGATTGCTGACATCCTGGCTGGGCGGGTTGATCCTGCTGGGGTCTGTCGCAGCACTCTGGTACCACTTCTGCAACGGCATTCGGCACCTGATCTGGGATACGGGTCGGGGGTTCGAGTTGGACCAGGTGCAAAAGTCCGGCAAGCTGGTCATCGGGGCGACGGCGGTTCTGACCGTTCTGACCCTGATCGCGGCGACACGGTAAGGGGGTAGGGGCATGGCCGATTACAGAACCGACCGATCCCGCGTTACGGGTCTTGGCGCTGCGGGCGAAGGTGTGGGCCACTGGTGGACCCACCGGGTGACCAGCGTGGCCTTGGTGCCGCTGACGATCCTGTTTCTGATCCCCTTTGTCGGCGCGTTGGGGTCCAGCCATGACGAGGTGCTGGCGATCTATGCCAATCCCTTCAACGCCATTGTCGCGATCCTGTTCATCGGGGTGGCGCTGCATCATCACATGGCCGGTCTGCAAACGGTGATCGAGGATTACATCCACGACAAGACGCTGCGGACGGTCGCGCTGCTGGCGAATACACTGATCTGCTGGGCGCTGGGCCTGTCGGGCGTGTTCGCCGTCCTCAAAATCGCATTCACCGCCTGAACCGGAGAGACCCATGGCAGCATACGAGTTCATCGACCACACCTATGACGTCGTGGTGGTTGGCGCCGGCGGATCGGGGCTGCGCGCGACGCTGGGCATGGCCGAGCAGGGTTTGCGCACGGCCTGTGTGACCAAGGTCTTTCCGACCCGCAGCCATACGGTTGCGGCACAGGGCGGGATCGCGGCCTCGCTGGGCAACATGGGACCCGATCACTGGCAATGGCATATGTATGACACCGTCAAGGGGTCGGACTGGTTGGGCGATACGGATGCGATGGAGTATCTGGCCCGCGAGGCACCCAAGGCGGTTTACGAACTGGAACACTATGGTGTGCCGTTCAGCCGGACCGAGGAGGGCAAGATCTATCAGCGTCCCTTCGGTGGCCACACGACAGAGTTCGGCGAAGGGCCGCCGGTGCAGCGGACC
>CAYWND010000175.1:0-6237 GCA_964459085.1 uncultured Oceanibium sp.
GCGCCGAACGCCGACGCCCAGCGTGTTCCGGCAGAGGTGTCCGCGCCCCGCACGGCAGTTGCGGCAGGCACCGCAGACGATGTGGCCCTCGCCCGAGACACGGGTGCCGCGCGCATAGCGGGTGGCGGCGGGGCCGCTGTCGACGACCTCGCCCACGAATTCGTGGCCGGTGACCAGCGGCACGGGCACGGTCTTGGCCGACCATTCATCCCAGTTCCAGATATGCACATCGGTGCCGCAGATCGCGGATTTGCGCACCTTGATCAGCACGTCTGCGGGGCCGGGTTCCGGGACCGGGACGTTCTCCATCCACAGGCCCGGCTGGGGGCGGGATTTTACCAGGGCTTTCATGGAGTTCTGCATGAGCCGGGCCTTTTCAAATGAGATCCCCTGCGGGGATCAGGTCTTTGAGCCCGGCAAAATCCTTGCGGATTTTGGCGGGCGGTTTCAGGGCGTCGATCCGACGGGGTGGTTCAGGGAATGACACCCAGCGCCTGCCCGACCTCGGCAAAGGCGTCGATGGCGCGGTCGAGCGTGGCGAGATCGTGGGCGGCGGACATCTGAGTGCGGATCCGGTCCTGCCCGCGCGGCACGACCGGGAACGAGAAGGCGGTGACAAAGACGCCCATCGCGCCCAACCGCGCGGCCATCTCTTGCGCCAGTTTCGGGTCGCGCAGCATCACCGGGGCGATCGGGTGGCTTCCGGGAAGGATCTCGAACCCCAGCGCGGTCATGCGGGCGCGGAAATGCGCGGTGTTGCGCATCAGCCGTTCGCGCAGATCCCCCGAGGCGGCAAGGCGGTCGAGGACCCGGATCGAGGTGGCTGCGATCACAGGGGCCAGGGTGTTGGAGAAGAGATAGGGGCGCGAGCGCTGGCGCAGCCAGTCGATCACCGGGGCGGGCCCGGAGGTATAGCCGCCCGATGCCCCGCCCAGCGCCTTGCCCAGCGTTCCGGTCAGCAGGTCGACCCGGTCCTGCACGCCATGGAGTTCCGGCGTGCCACGCCCGGTCGGCCCGACAAACCCCACCGCGTGGCTGTCATCGACCATCACCATGGCGTCGTATTTGTCGGCCAGATCGCAGATTTCGGGCAGGTTCGCGATATAGCCGTCCATCGAGAACACGCCGTCCGTGGCGATCAGACGATAGCGGGCGTCGGCGGCCTGCTGCAGCTTGGCCTCGAGGTCGGCCATGTCCGAGTTGGCATAGCGATAGCGCCGCGCCTTGCACAGGCGCACGCCGTCGATAATCGAGGCGTGGTTCAGCGCGTCCGAGATGATCGCGTCCTGGTCGTCGAGGATCGTTTCGAACAGCCCCGTGTTGGCATCGAAACAGGCGGCATAGAGGATCGTGTCCTGGGTGCCCAGAAAGGCCGAGAGCCGCGCCTCGAGCGCCTTGTGATCCTCTTGCGTGCCGCAGATGAAGCGGACCGAGGACATGCCATAGCCATAGCGATCGAGCGAGGCCTTGGCGGTGTCCACCAGATCGCTGTCGTCAGACAGTCCCAGATAGTTGTTGGCACAGAGATTGATCACCTCGGCGCCGTCGGCCAGCGTGACCGATCCTCGCTGCGGTGTGGAGATCACCCGTTCGGACTTGTAGAGGCCGTCGGACTTGAGCGTGTCCAGGCGGGTGGAGATATCGTCGAGAAAGGCCTGGCGGGACATGGCGGTTTCCGGGGTCGCGTGGCGGGATGGCTGTCCCGTTCTAGCGCAACCCATCGCCGGATGCGAGCGCGCGGGCCAGCCTGTTTGCGGCCCGCACGTGTCGCAATTGTCGCCTGGGCAGGCGTCAGCCGATCAGCAGAAGGGTGGACTGCCCCGCAGCGGTGCGCAGGGCGTGCGTGCCCTGCAGATCGGGGTCCGAGATCCAGGCGCGCGCGTTTTGAGCGTCAGCAAAGCGGATCACCGCGGCGGCCGAGGGTCCGGGACCGCCTTCGAGCACGTGGGGGGCGGGGGCGGCGGCCAGCACCTCGCCGCCGTGGCGGGCCAGCGCGTCGGCCGCGCGTTCGCGGTAGGCGGCCATCTTGTCGGGGTCGGTGACGGTCAGGGTGGCGACGACATAGGCGGTCATGGTCAAGCTCCGGTGTTTGGATGGGTGTCCCGATTGACCTACGCGGCGCCGTGTTGATAGTGAATTATCAGATTGGGCGCATTGCATGTGAGAAAATTAACAGGTTATGAGCGACTGGGGTGATCTTGAAGCCGTTCTTGGCTGCGTGCGCCACGGCGGGCTGAGCCCGGCAGCGCGAGAGCTGGGGGTCACGCATGCGACCGTGGCGCGGCGGATCGCCCAGGCCGAGGCGCGGCTGGGTGCGGTGTTGTTTGATCGGACGCCCGGCGGCTATGTCCCGACGGATGCCGGGCTGGAGGCGGCAGCCGCCGCCGAGCGGATGGAGGACGCGGTGGCTGCGCTGGACCTGTCGATCGCCGGGCGGGATGCAGGCATGTCCGGCCCTTTGGTCGTCACGGCGCCCCCGGTTCTGGTCGAGGCGTTCCTGGCCGAGATGCTGGCGGCGTTCAGGGCCGACCATCCAGGGATCGAGATCACGCTGTTGGCCACCAACGATCCGCTGAACCTGCACCGCCGCGAGGCCGATGTGGCGATCCGGGTTGCGCGTCAGCCGACCCAGACCTTGTGGGGGATCCGGGCGGTCGAGCAATCCGCCGGGGTCTTTGTCGCAAGCTCGGCCCTGGGGCAACCGCCCCGCTGGATCGGATTTACCCATTGGGGCGGGGTGCCGAAATCGGTCCTGGCCGCCTATCCCGATATTCCGCAGGTGCTGCGCTTTGATGATATGGTGTCGGTGCTGGGGGCGGTGCGTGCGGGCCTGGGGGCCGCGCGGATGCCGCTGTGTCTGGGGCAGAGCGACCCGGGCCTGGCGCGCCTGCCAGGTACCGCGACCGAGCCATACGCGCCGATCTGGCTGCTGACCCACCCCGAATTGCGCCGGATGCCGCGTGTCGCGGCGTTCATCCGCGATATCGGCGCGCGCATGCGGTCCCGCAGCGGCCTGTTTTCCGAGACCGCCGGCAAATGACCGCGCTTTGTGGCGATCCGCACGTCAGGTGATATCGCTGGCCCCGCGACTCGGGTAGGGTCAGCGCGGTGCGTCCGGGGGTGGGCCGCACGTCACGCTTGGGGGAACATAGATGGTGGAACAGGACAAGGCGGCTGCCGGTCAGGTGTCTTACGCGGCGGCCGAGGTCTACGAGGAGTTCTTTGTGCCAGCCCTGTTCGGGCAGTTCGCGCCAAAGCTGCTGCGTGCGGCTGCCGTGGGGCCGGGTGCGGCGGTTCTGGACGTGGCCTGCGGGACCGGCGTGGTGGCCCGCGAGGCGCTGGAGGTCGTGGGGGACGGGGGCACCGTCACCGGTCTGGACATCAATCCCGGCATGCTGGCGGTCGCCGACCGCCTGGGTCCCGGATCGAGTGGCGCCAGGGCGCGGCCGAGGCGCTGGAGTTTCCCGACGAGACCTTCGAGGCGGTGGTCAGCCAGTTTGGTGCCATGTTCTTTGCCGATCGCGCCAAGGCCGTGTCCGAGATGCATCGGGTGTTGCGCCCGGGCGGGCGGATGGCCATCGCGGTCTGGGGGGCGGCCGAGGCGGCGCCGGGCTATGCCGCGATGATCACGCTGCTGGAAGATCTGTTTGGCAAGGCCGAGGCCGACGCGCTGCGGGCACCGTTCGGCATGGGGCGGCTGGAGGATCTGGTGACATTGTTCGACGATGCGGGCCTGCCGCGGCCCGAGATCGAGGTCGTCAGCGGTACCGCGCGGTTCCCGTCGGTGGCGGCGTGGGTCGAGGTCGACGTCAAAGGCTGGACCCTGGCCGAGATGCTGGACGAGGACCAGTATGCGCAGCTGCAGGCCGCGGCAGAGGCGGCGCTGGCCGAGTTTGCCGAACCGGGCGGGGCGGTGTCCTTTCCGGTGCGATGCCATATCGCGGTGCTGCGCAAGACCTGAGGCCGGGTCGCCGCCGTTCCGCCGTTCGAAAATCGCTCCACCTTTGGGCCCGGTGCGGCTAGGGTCCGCGCAAAGGGCGACGTAGGAGGACGACATGCCGGAGGGTGGAATTGCGCTGGTGACGGGTGCCGCGCAGGGGATCGGGCTGGCCTGTGCCGAGGCGCTGGCCGAGGACGGGTTCGCCCTGGCGCTGGCGGATGTGCAGGGCGACAAGGTGGCGGCCGAGGCCGAGCGGCTGGGTGGCAAGGCCTATGTCTGCGACATGGGCGATCCGGCGGCGATCGCGGCGCTGTTCGATGCCGTCGAGGCCGAACAGGGTCCGGTGGCTGCCCTGGTCAACAGCGCCGGGCTGGCGCTGGGCGCGGAGTTTCTTGAGATGGAGCTGGAGACCTGGCAGCGCGTGATCGACGTGAACCTGACCGGCAGCTTTCTGGCCAGCCAGCGGGCGGCCAGGGGCATGGTCGCCCAGGGCATCCGGGGCGCGATCGTGAACATGTCCTCGATCAACGCCCAGGTTTCGATCCCGCAGATCGCGAATTACTGCGCGTCCAAGGGCGGGGTGATGCAGCTGACCAAGGCCAGCGCGCTGGCCCTGGCGCCGCACGGGATCCGGGTGAACGCGGTGGGGCCGGGGTCGATCGACACGGCGATGCTGGCGGGCGTGAACGCGGACCCCGCGGCGATGGCGCGTGTGATGAGCCGGACCCCGCTGGGCCGGGTCGGGACCGCGCGCGAGATCGGCGACGTGGTGGCGTTCCTGGTCAGCGAGAAGGCCAGCTACATCACCGGCGAGACGATCTATGTGGATGGCGGGCGGCTGGGGCTGAACTATACGGTCTGAGGCGGGTGCTCAAGGTTGAGCAGGGTGTTAAGGTATTGATCTGTAAGGAAACTCAGAATCAGAAAGTGTGAGCACATGCGGGGGCTCGGCACACGCTCGACGGCCGGGCCGCCTCCGGCGGGAGTATTTTTGAGAGCAAAGAGGGCCCTTAACAAAGGATGAAGGGGCCCCTCTTTGCTCTTGAAATACTCCGGAGCGCGAGGCAGCGCCTCGCATCTGACCGGGTGGTTCTGAATGAGGATTGCGGTTCCCCGCGACAGGTGTGTCTGGAAGAGTAAAGAGGTGGGGCCACGGCCCCTTGCTGCACCCATATCAGCGCGGCCCGTGATCACCGTATCATCACGACTTCAAGTATGAAGATCACATAAGCCCCGTACAAAGCGCCGACGATCTGCGCGACATTAAACGTGGGCTTGAACGGATTGAACGAGATGCCGTTTTTCGCAAGATCCTTCCAGATTACATAGATCACAAATGGGGTCGGCAGAAACATCAGAACTTTTGCGACTATGTGGTCCATTCTGTCGATCCTGAGTTGCGCGTGATACCGCGTGTTTCACTTAAATTTCGCAAGTGACTAAGGAAACCGTATCACTTTCAGATGCGGCGGCGGGGGCGGGGTGTCGTCGGTGATGACATAGCTTTCCAGGTGCGCGACGGCTGTGCGGTGGATATCCTGCCACTCAGGGATCTCGGTGCCGTCGATGCGCAGTTTCAGGTAGAAGCGATCGCGCCAATTGGTCCAGATGTTGCAGGCGTGGTGATAGCGCGACTCGGCGGGGGTGCAGATCGCAAACTGCAGGATGCCGTCTGGATCGGTGCCTTTGAAGATCACGCGCCTGGCAGGCGCGTCCGTATCCAGACCATTTTTCATGAAGCCTTGATAAGTCATGTCTGGAAAGTCGGGGATCGGTT
The DNA here is from genome assembly GCA_964459085.1 of uncultured Oceanibium sp. Lineage (GTDB taxonomy): Bacteria > Pseudomonadota > Alphaproteobacteria > Rhodobacterales > Rhodobacteraceae > Halovulum. The sequence continues at coordinate 5,718 of CAYWND010000175.1, forward strand.
CGGCACGGGGATCGCCGGCCTTGGCAGGCACAAACAGATCCTGCAGGATCGTTTGGCCTGCCCACGAGCCATAGGCGTTCACCATCCCTTGCTCGGCGCGACAGATCTCTTTCTTTGCGACCTCGGGATTGGGGGACGCGCGGCAGTAGCGCGAGACCGCCACCGATACATGTTCGGTCTTTGATGGGACGCCGGTGAACAGGTGCAGGTTCTGGCGGGTCTTTGCAGCAAACCCCGGCCACAGACCTACGATCCTGAACCCGCCCCGGATCTCGCCCTCGGCATAGGGATCGTTCTCGAGGATCGTCCAGAGCCGGTTGAACGGGATACGGAAGGTCACGCCGTCGAGGGTGACCTCCATCAGGTCCTCGGACACCGCGCGCAAGGGGATGTTGAAGCCCCGGCGCGCGGGCTCTGCGCCCGTTTGCGCGGCGGTGGAGTGTGGCAGGGCGGCCAGCCAGCAGGCAGCGATCAGCGCGACAAGGGCGCCGGGGTCGCAGCGCAGGCGGGTCGGGGTTCT
>CAYWND010000176.1:0-6233 GCA_964459085.1 uncultured Oceanibium sp.
GCGATGACCATGGCCGACAAGATCGTGGTGCTGAACGAGGGCGAGATCGAACAGGTCGGCACCCCGAACGAGGTCTATTCGCATCCGGCTTCGACCTTTGTGGCCAGTTTTATCGGCGCACCGCCGATGAACCTGGTGCCGGCCGAGATCGCGGCGGATGGTGTACATGTGGGCGATGTGACGTTGCCGCTGACCGGATTGGCGCCGGGCCATGCGACGCTGGGCGTGCGGCCCGAGAAGGTGCGGCTGGGACCTGCGGGACAGGGCCCCGCATTCCCCATCGAGGTCGTGGAGGAACTGGGCGCGAACCGGCTGATCCACGGGCAGTTGGGCGGGCAGCCGTTTACCGCCAATATCTCGGCCGAGGACGTACTGCCCGCCGACACACCATCGGTGGTGATCGAAAGCCGCGACCTGCATTTGTTCGACCGGTCAACCGGCAAGCGTTTGTGACCCTGACCGTGCCATAGCATGATTGGTGACCTTGGGCTTTCTGTGCATTGGCGGATAGGCTAGGTATCGGGCAGTTTGCGGCACAACAGGAGCATCCAGGGGTGAAACTGGCGACATGGCTCGGTCGATCGGTACCGGAAGATGCCCCGGTGCGCGCCCTGTTCGATGCCCGGTTCTACCTGTCGGCCAACCGCTTTGATGCGCCCCCCAACACAGGCGATCCCATAGATCACTACATGCGGTATGGTGCGCGGGCGGGGTTGCGTCCGCATCCGCTGGTCGATCCCGCATATGTCGCCGAGCAACTGGGGCTGCGCAAACCAGGCGGGGACGACATACTGGCCCCGCTGTTGGCCGCCGATGGGCCAAGCCCGAACCGCCTGTTCGAACCCGACCTCTACCTGGAAAACTTGCCTGAAGGCGTCGCGGTCGAGGCCCCCCCGGTTTTGCATTTTCTGGAAACTTGGCCGGATCACCGCGCGCGGTTCTCTCGCGTGTTCGATCCGGCATTTTATGCACGCGGGCTGGCCGAGGGATTGGGGCCGCGCGACAATCCACTGGTCCACTATCTGTTGACCCCCCCGGATCAGCGCGCCGACGCCAATCCGATGTTTCATGCCGGGTACTACCGCATGGCGACCGGGCGCGAGGTCTGGGATCCGCTGTCGGACTTTATGGCCTATGGCGCGGCAGCGGGGCATCTGCCCAACCCCTACGCGGCGGACGAGTTGGGCGAGGGCCGACCGGATGCCGCGGCGCTGCTTGCCTACATCACGCTGAAGACGGGGCGCGGGGCATGAGCGCCCACCCCAGCCCGTGCGAGTTTGACCGCATTCGCGATACCGAGTTCGCCCACAAGGCGCCGGGGTTCGAGCGTGTTTTGCATGTCTTCAACACCTCGTGGCACGGGATCCGCGCGGCCAGCGGCTATGCACCGGGGCACAAGCTGGCGATATCGGACGAGGACGGGCTGGATGGCGAGGCGCTGCGCCACATTCAGGGGCTGGTGCACCATCACGGGATCACCCGGGTGGTGTTTCAGGGCTACAGCCCGACGGCGGCCGATCTGGCTGGCCTGCTGCGGCGGGATTTCGGGGATGCGCTGTCGCTGTCCGTGATCACGCATGTTACCTCGGCCCAGTTCGAAAACGCCTTCGAGATCGAGATGCAGGGCTTGATCGCTGATCAGCTGGCGACCGGTGTCCTGGCCCGTGCGGGCAGCGTGAAGCCGGGGTTCGCTGCGGTAGTATCGGGCTATTGGCCGCACACGATACTGAACTACGCGCCACGGGTGGATGCGCCCGCGATGGGCTTTGGCTCGGACCCCGGGCATGTGTTCGTTCCGGTCGAAAACACCTGGCGCAAGAACCTTTACACCAACGTACTGGCCGCCCTGGCCGCCCAAGCGACGACCCATATCCACGTGGTCAACCATCCCACCGGGCTGGACCGGATCGCTGATCTGGGGCGCCTGGTGGTTCAGCCCTATCGCAAGCGCGGGCCGCTCTTGGCCTTTATGGCGGCGATGGAGGTGCAGATGAACGTGACCCTGGCCGAATGTCAGCCGATGACCCAGCTCGAGGCGCTGGCGGTCGGCACGCCCTGCCTGACGGGGCCTCTGCGCCTGGCCGAGTTCGCGGACGATCCCTTGTGCGCGCTGACCGAGGTCGAGGCGGTCGAGATGCCGGGCCCGATTGCCGCCGCACTGGATCGGGTTGTTTCTGAACGGCGCGCGGACCCGGACGCGCTGGCACAGATGATCGACGCCCATCTGGCGCTGCGCACCAAACTGGCGACGGAACGCTATGCCGATTTCCTGGATCTTTAAGGCCCGCGCCGGGCACGCGGCAGAGGTGCGCGGATGACCCGTCGTCCACGCGTCTGCCTGCTGACCAACGAGGTCTATCCCGCGCGGCCCGGCGGGATCGGGCGATTGATGCACAACTTTGCCATCCAGAACCGCGACGCGGGCCAGCCCGCCGATCTGCATTTTCTGGTTCACGGCGCTGCCCCCGGCGAGATCGCAGCCCTAGAGGCCCATTTCGGGGACGCGGCCACGTTCCATACCTGCCCCGACCTGGGATCCTCGGCCGATCCGCTGGCACGGATCCTGGCAGGGGACCGCATCTATCCGGCCGACATGGCCCCGCATTATCGCACTGCCTATGCCTGCCACCTGGGTCTGCTGAGCGCCGAAGCGCAGTCCGGCGGGCCATTTGACTATGTCGAGATCCCGGATCTGGCGGGATGGGGCCATGCGATCCTGGCAGCGCGCGATGCGGGTCTGGCCCATCAGGGCAGCCGCATCGTCTGCCGCCTGCATTCCTCGCAAGGCATGATCACGCGGGCCGAACGCTACAGCCACCATCCCAGCGCCTGGTTCGGTGCCGCCTTCGACATGGAACGCCACTGCATCGCGCATGCGGACCTGATCGTGGGCCACGTGGCGTCGGTGATCACGGCCAATGCGGATCACTATGGCCTTGGGCCCGACTGGCTGGCCCGCACCCGCTGCGATTTCCCGCCGATACTGCTGGATGGGGATACACCGCCGCCCGAGGACACGACCACGCCCGATTTCGCCTTTTCCTCGCGCCTGCAGCCGTTCAAGCGGCCGGATGTGTTCATCCGCGCCGCCGTGCTGTTCTTTGAACGCAATCCCGACTATGCCGGTCGCGCCGTGGTCATGTCCTATGGCTGGGACGAGGTCTATATCGACGGGCTGCGCGCGCTGGTCCCCGATAGTCTGGGCGACAAGGTGGTGTTCCAGATGGACTATACCCCGGCCGAGCGCGACGCGCTGCTGGCGCGGTCGATCTGTGTGATCCCTTCGAACTATGAAAGCCTTTGCCTGTTCGCGTTCGAGGCGGCACAGATGCAGCGCCCGATCATCCTGGCGCGGGATTGCGTGGCTTTTGGTCAGTCCGACAGGTGGCGCGACAGAGAAAACTGCCTGATGTTCGACGGCAGCTTCATGGATCTGGCCCGGGCGATGGAGCGGGCGGTGACCTGGCGGCCGGAAACCTTCGCCGACGCAACGCCCGATGCGCCCTATTGGGACAACCTGCCGGACCCGCCCGCGCCCCGGCCCGCTCCCGATGCGCCGATCCCGGTACTGTGCTATGGCGTCCGGTCGCGCCACCAGATCAACGCGCTGCTGCTGCGCCACCAAACCGCCGGTCTGGGCACGCATCCGCTGCATATTGTTGTGCCCAACCACCTTTCGGACGTCAAAGGGTCTGGCGCTGTCACGATCCACCCCGCCAGCGGTCCCGACCCGGACGGGGGGCAGATCGCAGCGATCGCGGCGGGGCTGGGTGCTGCGCATGTCGCCCTGGTTTGCGGGGATCACGAGGTCTCGCGCGCCTTTCTGGACATGGCCGCCGGGGTGGTGGCGGCGATGCGGGATGTTGCACTGGTGTCATCCCATGTGCGCGTCATCGACCCCGGTGATACCGCCGCGCCTGCCATCACGCTGGCCACAGGTGACGGCGCCTGCCTGGCGCTGCAGGAAAACAGCGTCGCGCCTGCGGCAGCCGTGGTCTCGGTCGCGGCCTTGGCGCATGTCGATCCGGCGGCGGGAGATTACTGGTTCGATGTCCTGGCCCGGCGGCTGGCGCTGGATGGCGCGCGGATCGTCATCGCACCGGCGCCGATGATCGAGGTGCAGGCCGATACCCCGGCGCGCCGCAACTCGGCCCAGCTGTCGGCTGGCGTGGCGGACGAGGCCGGCATGGTGGCGGGTCTGCCCGGCCGCATGCTTGGCCTGCGCCTGCACTTGCCGCGCACCGAGGTTCGGGACACGCGCGACACGGTCATCGGCATCCCGGAATTCTATCACGCGCGGCTGGTCTGGCCCGATCCTAATCCGCGCGATTTCGAACTGGTCGGGTTGCGAACCCATCTGGGCGGCCTGCTGACCCATCCGACCCATGGCGGGCTGATCACCGCCGCCAAGCTGGAGGCTGTGGTGCCAGAAGGTACCCGCAGCCTGTGGGTCGATGTGGCCAATGCCTCGGACCAGAACGGCGGCGTGTGTTTTGCGGTCGCTGTGGCCGAGGACGTGCCGGGCCCGGATGCGTTTCAGGCGATGCAGGATGGGACAACACCAGAGGGTCTGTGGCTGACGCCCTGGATCGATGTCCCGCCAGGTCGGGTCGCGCAGCGCGATTTTGACCTGCCAGCCGGGGTCGGGGGGCGGATCCTGCTGCTCTGCAAACTGCCGGACTATGTGGACAGCGACGCCTATTGCTGGGCGATCTGGAAACGGGTCGAGCTGCGCCGATGACGGATTTGCCCGAATTCCGCCTGCGGATCCTGGGGCCGGATATGGCCAAGTTGTTCCAGGGCCGCCCGAACGACCTGGGCCGGACAAGCTGGGACATGATCGGGCGGCTGGATCTTGGAACCGGCGACGTAACGCTGTTGCAGGGGGTCAGCGTGGATCCGGCGCATGTCGCGTTCTGCGCCAGCCAGGTCATTGCCTTTGCCGACCTCGCCGAGGCCCAGAAGGTGGATCTGGTTGCCATAGGCCAGGCGGCGGACGCGCTGGCCGCACGGGACGAAGGGATCGATCGCGGACTGCTGGACCTGCTGTTGCTGGCGATCGAGGATGTGCGGCTGTCGCGAGGCCAATAAAACGGCTGGATCACGGTCGACGCCGGACTTGCGAATCTTGCGGAATATGACATAAGCGAACTCAAATGAAAGCAAAGTGAACACAAAGCACCAGAGATGCCGCAAGATCTGGACCTGACCGAACGACAATCAACCATCCTGGACCAGATCCGCAGCGAGGGTCGCGCCGAGGTCGAGGCGCTGTCGGATCGGCTGGCGGTGTCGACCCAGACCATTCGCCGCGATCTGAACGAGCTGTGCGCGCGGGGACTGGCCCGGCGCACTCATGGTGGTGCGATCCGGCGGATGTCGGTCTCGAACGAGGGGCACGAGGCGCGGCGCCTGACCAATGCCCAGGCAAAGGAGTGGATCGGTCAGGCCACCGCGCGCCTGATCCCTGACAACTGCTCGGTCGCACTGAACATCGGGACAACCACCGAACAGGTCGCGCGCGGGCTTGTCAGCCACGAGGGGCTGGTGGTGCTGACCAACAACGTCAACATCGTCACCACGTTGATGGGCAGTGCGACCCGCGAGTTGATCCTGGCGGGGGGCACGGTACGACCCCTGGACGGCGCAATTGTCGGTGCGCAGGCGGTCGAGTTCATCGCGCGCTACAAGGTCGACTTCGCGGTCATTGGCGCTTCGTCACTGGACACCGACGGGACCGCGCTGGACTTCGACAGCCGCGAAGTGTCGGTTGCACGCGCAATCCTGGACAACGCCCGCACTCGAATCCTGGCCTGCGACGGGTCCAAGTTCCAGCGCTCGGCCCCGGTGCGGATCTGCTCGCTGGACGATCTGGATTACGTCGTGACCGACCATGCCCCCAAACCGTTTTTCGCCGCGGCCCGGGCCGCCGGTGTCGAAGTCGTCGCCAAGGAGACCGAGCATGTCAGCATCTGAACCCTACGACCTGGTCGTCATCGGCGGCGGCATCAACGGATGCGGCATCGCCCGCGATGCGGCGGGCCGCGGCCTGTCGGTTCTGCTGGCGGAAAAGGACGATCTGGCACAGGCCACCTCGTCAGCCTCGACCAAGCTGTTTCATGGCGGGCTACGCTATCTGGAATACTATGAATTCCGCCTGGTGCGCGAAGCCTTGAAAGAGCGCGGGAAGCGGCTGCGCGCCATGCCCCATATCTCGTGGCCCCTGCGGTTCG
>CAYWND010000177.1:0-6200 GCA_964459085.1 uncultured Oceanibium sp.
CCACACCCCGGGTCATTCTGACAAGCTATCGCCGCGAAAAGGATGATGGCGGGCTGAGCACGACCGAGCTCCTGGACTGGAATGCTCGGTTCGGGCGACGCTCGCCGCTTTCGCGAAAGATCATCACGTTCAATCTGGTAGCCCTTGGCGTGCTGCTGGCCGGGGTGCTGTATCTGAACCAGTTCCAGGGCGGCCTGATCCAGTTGCGCGAACGGACCATGGTGTCCGAGGCCCGGCTGGTCGCGGGCGCCATTGCGCAGCAACTGCCCGATGGCGGTCTGTCCGCGGATGCCGCGCCGGATACGCTGGAGACGCTGCAGAGTTTGCAGGAGTCGTCTTCGCTGCGGCTGGCGCTTTACAACAGCGATGCGTGGCTTTTGCGGGCTGGTGACACCGTCAGTTCCGAAGCAGAAGCCGACTCGTCCCAGTTGATCGGAGCTCAGCGGTCCAGCGCGTTCACGGCGATCGTGGGGGATATGTGGGAACGCATATCGCGCCTCTTTGCCCAGCGCCGTCAGGAGGAAATCGCTCCGCTCGCCGTACTGTTCAACGATCCCCTGGCCGCCGAGGCGATCCAGACCGGGCGCGTGGCGCGTCAGCAGGGGGCCACGGCCGAGGGCGATCTGATTCTGTCCGTCGCGGTTCCCATCCTGGTCGAGGGCGCGGCCGTCGGGGCAATCACCGTCAGCACGCGCCCGGGGGATATTGATGCCTTTATCCGGGGCGAGCGGGAACAGATCCTGCAGGTGTTTTCGCTGGCCATCATCTCGTCCATCGTGCTCAGCCTGGTGCTGGCCAACACCATCGTGCGCCCGCTTCGCGATCTGGCCGAGGCCGCGCAAGAGGGCGGCACCCGCCACGCCAGCCAGGTCAACCCCGAACGGATCCTGATCCCGGACATGTCGGCCCGCCCCGACGAGATTGGGTACCTGTCGGGTGCGATGCGGCTGATGACCGAAGCATTGTACGATCGGATCGAACAGAACGAGATGTTTGCCGCCGACGTCGCGCACGAGATCAAGAACCCGCTGACCTCGCTGCGGTCGGCAGTGGACACCATGCCCTATGCCAAGACCGAAGAGGATCGGACCCGCCTGATCGAGGTAATCCGAAAGGATGTTGGTCGTCTGGACCGGCTGGTGACCGATATCTCGAACGCCTCGCGGTTGGATTCCGAACTGGTCCGCGACCAGATGGACAAGTTTGACCTGCACGATCTGCTGCGCAACCTGGTCGAGTTCAATGTCGGCCAGGCCGAAGATGCGGGCGCGCGGCTGCACGTCGCTTTTGGCGGCGGTCCGCTGGAGATCACCGGGATGGAGGGGCGTCTGGCGCAGGTCTTTGTCAACCTGATCACCAACGCGATCTCGTTTGCCAGGGAAGGGGATGTAATCACAGTGAACACCCAGCCCGCCGGGCGGCGCCTGGTGCGTGTCACGGTCGAGGATCAGGGCCCGGGCATCCCGGATGACAATCTGGCGGACGTGTTCGAGCGGTTCTACTCGGAACGTCCCGAGAAAGAGGAATTCGGAAACCACTCGGGCCTTGGGCTGGCCATCTCCAAGCAGATCATCACGGCCCATGGCGGTGCCATCTGGGCCGAAAATATCCGCCCTGACGGCGCGGGACGCGAAGTGCCACCGATGGGTGCGCGGTTCACGGTCGAGTTGCCGGTATGAGCGCGCCTGTCATCCGTCGCGGCACCTGCGTGGCCTTTGACGGTCGCGCGGCGCTGGTCTGCGGTGGTACCGGTGCCGGCAAGTCTCAGTTGGCGCTGTCGATGCTGGGAATGGGTGCGCAGCTGATCGCGGACGACCAGGTGATCTTGCAGAACTGCGACGACCGACTGATGGCCAGTGCGCCGGCACCGATCAAGGGCCAGATCGAGGCCAGGGGCGTGGGTATTCTGAATGTCGCAACCGCTGATAAGGCCGAGGTCGTTCTGGTGGTCGATCTGGAGCGGGCCGAAGCGGTCCGGCTGCCACAGGCGCAGCAAATCTCGATAACAGATGTGTGCTTGCCATTGATCGCGGGCAAATCGAGGCCAAACTTAGCATCGGAACTTATGGCGTGCCTGCGTTCGGGCGCGGCACCGCTGATGCTGGACCCCGATGGACCCGCTGATGGAGAGCAAGACTGACAAGGCGCAACGGCCGCAGGATGTGGCGATTGTGACCGGCCCCTCGGGGGCGGGCCGATCGACCGCGATCGCCGCGCTGGAGGACCTGGGGTTCGAGGCCATAGATAACCTGCCGCTTTCGTTGTTGCTGCGCCTGTTCTCGGGCGGGGCACATGACAAGCCGGTGGCCGTCGGTGTGGATGCCAGAACCCGGGATTTTACTGCGGCCCGGGTGGTCGAGACGCTGGAGGCGCTGGCCAAGGATCCCGCGGTGTCGGTGTCGCTGGTCTATCTGATTGCGGGACGGACACGCTGTTGCGGCGGTATTCGGAAACCCGGCGGCGGCATCCGCTGGCACCCCGGGACACGCCGCTGGCAGGCATTGAGAAAGAGTTGGAAATGCTGGCGCCGCTGCGGGCGCGCGCGGACGTTCTGATCGACACCAGCGATATGACCCCCCACGATCTGCGGCGCGAAATGGGCCGGATGTTCGGGGCCGAAAGTGCACCGGGGATGGCGATCTCGGTTCAGTCGTTTTCCTACAAGCGCGGCGCGCCGCGGTCCGCCGACATGGTTCTGGACTGCCGGTTCCTGCGCAACCCGCACTGGTCCGCGGACCTGCGCCCGCTGACCGGACGGGATGATGCGGTAGCCGAACACGTCCGGTCCGATCCGCTTTACGCACCGTTCATGGACAAGAGCGTGGATTTGCTGTCCTTTCTCCTTCCGGCTTGCAAAGCCGAGGGTAAGTCTTATTTCACGGTAGCGCTGGGATGCACCGGCGGCAAACACAGGTCTGTGTGCGTGGCCGAAGAGATTGCGAATCGACTTGCGCAGGCCGATTGGCGGGTGTCTATTCGGCACAGGGAACTGGAACGGGTCGGGCAGGGGGACACGGCCCTTGGTGTGGTGAGAAATTGATCGGTATCGTACTTGTGGCCCATGGGGGTCTTGCACGAGAGTACCTCTCGGCCATGGAACATGTGGTGGGGCCCTTGTCCGCGGCCCGCGCCATCACCATAGGGGCCGAAGATACCCGCGCCGACAAACAGACCGAGATTGACCGCGCAGTTGCAGACGTTGATCAGGGCGACGGCGTTGTCGTGGTCACCGACATGTTCGGGGGCACCCCCAGCAATCTTGCAATGGCCGCTTGCGGCAGAGAGGATCGCAAGGTCTTGTATGGCGTGAACCTGCCCATGCTGATCAAACTGGCAAAGGCACGGAACAAACCGCTGGATGTTGCGGTCAGTTGCGCCCTGGATGCCGGCCGCAAGTACATCAATTGTGCCGACGGGCTGGGTGTCAGCAGCAACGCTGTCCCCGTCTGACCGTGGCCGCGGATCTGATCCTGGACATTGTGAACGAAAAAGGCCTGCACGCGCGGGCCTCGGCCAAGTTTGTCGAGGTGGTGGAACGCTTTGATGCTGACGCGCAGGTCTCGCGCGATGGCGCGACGGTTTCGGGTGATTCGATCATGGGGCTCTTGATGCTGGCGGCCTCGAAAGGGACCAGCATCGCGGTCAGCACGTCTGGCGCGCAGGCCGACGACCTGGCCGAGGCGCTTTCAACCCTTGTGGCTGACAAGTTCGGCGAGGGCCGTTAGCTGTCTGGCAGGCGCGGATGCGTGCATAACGATCCTGCGGTGGACGTGCTGCTTGAAATTCCAGCCCTGAAGGCCGAGACTCGCGAAACAGATCATGGAGGTCGCGATGCTGGAAATCAGTACTGGCAAGGTCGTGCGGGTGATCATGCTGGCGCGCGAGTTCGGGCCGGACAGCCTGCGGTTGGCGGACTATATCTCGGGGCTGAACGATCAGGAAAAGGTGAACCTGGTCGCGGTGATGTGGATCGGGCGCGACAGTTTCGGCCCCGACGAGCTGCAAGAAGCAATCCAGACCGCCACCGAGGAAGCGACCGCGCCGACCGAACAGTACCTGTCCGGCATTCCGGCATTGCCTGAGTATCTTGAATCCGGGCTGGACGCGCTGGGTATCGACGTCACCGAAGCCGAAGACGAGCTTTAGCGTCCCCGCACCATCCGCATGAGGATCCGGTCGCGATCGATGAAGTGGTGTTTCAACGCAGCGGCGAGGTGGATCAGCATAATGGCTGCCAGCAGAGCGGCCAGGCCCGCATGAACGGTGTACAGGGCCGACGACAGCGACTCGGACCCTGACGGGAACGGGTCGGGCATCTCGAACAGGCCAAAGACCATATTCCTGACTTGAACAGGATAGGCGCCGGGGTCGTTCAACGGCGAGGACGAGGCCATCAGCCACCCTGTCAGCGGCATGGCGACGATCAGCATATAAAGCGCAAGGTGGCTGAGATGCGAGGCCATTCGCTGCCACCCCGGCATGGTGTCGGGCAGCGTGGGCGTGGCCTTGTTCGATACGCGCCACAGGATCCTCAGGATCGCCAGCACGAACACGGTGAAGCCAAAGCTCTTGTGGCTTTGAACCGCTTCAAATCGGGCGATCAGGTCGGTTTCGATGTTGGACATGTAGAAACCACCGGCCAACATCATCAGGATCATGAGCGCCATGACCCAGTGCAAGACACGGGCTGGCCAGCCCCATCCGGTCTCGGAATTCTTGGCGCTCATGTCAGATCTCCTGCTGCGAGTGGTCCGCTCAGGACGCGGGGCTCATTTCCAGATCGACAGTGAACGGGATCACTGCGCCGATGGCCGGAGCACCAAAGCCCATGCCAAATTCGGTCCGGTCGATCTCGCCCGTCAGCTTGAATCCGGCCACTTCCACCGCAGGGTTGAACGGGTTGGGGCCGATCTGGTTCAAGGTTGCCGCAAACGTCACCGATTTGGTCACGCCCAGTATCGTAAGATCGCCGGTCACATCCGCGGTTTCATCACCGGTCTGCGTGACAGAGGTGGACACAAAGGTGATGTCAGGATGTTCTGCGGTGTTCAGAAAATCGGCGGTCCGGATGTGGTTGTCGCGAGCCTCCCAAAAGGTGTCGATGCTGTCGGCCTTGACCGTAAAGCTGACGCTGGTGGCGGGAATGTCCTCGGGGTCAAATGTGATCTGGGCGTCGAAATCACGAAAGATCCCGTTGGTGTCAGAAAACCCCAGATGACCGACCGAAAAGGTGATCTGGGTGTGCGACTTGTCAACGGTCCACGCGGTGGCATGGGCGGCGAGTGGGGCCGTGGCAATGGCGGCGGCCAGGATGAGAGAGCGGAGGGTCATTGGCGTCAGGTCCTAAAAGCTGGTTGAGACATGACCGTGATATGGTGCGGCTGCGAAGGCTGTCACCCCCGATACTGGCCAACATATTGTTTCTTTTCCAGATACAGAAACGGTCAGGATTGCCGCATTGCGTCATTCTTCAGGTGTCATCAGCAACCTGATCCGAACCGGAAGGACCGCGGCAATCTCGGGCAGGCCGGTTGTGTGGCCATAGCTTCGGCGGTCGATCTCGCCCGACAGATCAAACCCTGCTTCGAAGCGCCCGCTTTGGTCGTCGTTGGGGCCGTATCGGAAAGCGGTGGCCTTGAACAATACAGGCCGAGTTATGCCAAGGAAGGTGATGCGACCATAAATGTCCGCAGTCGATTTCGTAGTCTGTTCCAGGCGGTCAAGTTGGAACCTGATCTGCGGAAAGGCCCGCGCGTTCAGATAGTCAGGCCCCTTAACGAAGGCATTGACGATCCCCAGGCCCGTTTCGACCGTTGTCACATCGACCAGGATGTCGGCGCGGGCCCGGTCTGGTCTGCGGGCGTCAAAGTCGATGGCACCCGAGACGTCGTCAAACCGCATTCGAACCACGTTGCCCAACCAGGGCACGCCCACCTCGACCCGGGTGTCAGGGTCGATGATCCCCCAGGGCGCGGCTTTCAGCGGGTAGGCAAGAGCTGCAAAAATCAAGAGCATGCGGATAAACATGGCAATAACCCTTTGTTGGTGTTCCACCATGCCTACGCATACGGGGGCAGTTTTATTCCCCTGCGCTTGGGAAAATACTACCGCGTCGGAACCGGCACCTCGCCCCGATAGTCGTAAAATCCGCGTTGCGACTTGCGGCCCAGCCATCCGGCCTCGACATATTTGACCAGCAG
>CAYWND010000178.1:0-6184 GCA_964459085.1 uncultured Oceanibium sp.
GATTGTCCGAGCCGCTGGTCTACGCGGCCTTGACGCCAGTTGTCGTTGGGCTGGTCTGGATGATGGTGCGGCGCGTCCGCAAACGCATCGCCGACCGCGATCGCCGGTCTTGATGGTGTGGCCTGAGGCCCGGGCCTGAAAAGAAGAAACCCGATCCTGGGGATCGGGTCTTCGCAAACCACCGGTACGCTTTTCACGCTTTAAGTTAGGCTGCCAGTGTGGCGGTCCGTTTCCGGACCGTCCACACCTGACACAAACCATAGCAGCCTGTGCCCCCAACACGGGTCCGTTCCGATCTACGCGCCAGCACTGATGCCCCCACCGGGCGGCGCTACACGACCGGGCTGCGAACCCAATCTGCACTCCTCACAATATCGACAGAGCTTACCTTCTACGCAACGCGCCCCAACTCATGGGCGAAACTCGAACACAACACGCGCTGTCCTTTGCGAGTGATGGGAATATGACACTTGCGTGTACGCCTTGCCAGATCAGCGCCAAAGCATCACGGAAAAGTTCTTGTAAATTTTAAGTAATATGCAATCAATTCGGAGTCGCACCGTATTTCACGTAAGACACAAAGACGATCGTTGTCAGGAATACTTTCGAATATTCAATTGGGGCAATTGTGGCCCAATCTGGGCAGGAATCTCGTGACTTGTCCTGTTTGTCAGGGGGATTTGGCCGGGCTTCTCTTGGATTGCCCTGAAACAGCCACAATTCAGCCAAGTTTCCGGCGGCGCGGCGGGTGCGGCGTGCTCGGATATTGCAGCGCTGTGGCACGGATTTCCCTCGAATCCCGCAAATCTGGCCCGAATCCGCATCACGCGCAGGCGAAAAAAATTTTAAAAAGTTTTTAGTACAAGTAAAAAAGGCCGCCGATAGGCGCCTTTACTTGGGAATTGCACCCCCATGCGCGATGGGCGGGTCCGCGTGCGCCGTATCAGTTGCGCACGCGGCCTGGCCTGCGGCAGATCAGCGGTCGGGCAGCGGAATGAACTCGGCCTGATCAGTTGGCGGCAGGTGAAAGCGCCCGTTTTGCCAGTCGCCCTGCCGCCAGGCTTCCTTGGCCTCTTCGATCCGCTCTTTGGACGAGGCGACGAAGTTCCACCAGATGTAGCGCGGGCCATTGAACGTCTCGCCGCCCAGAAGGATCAGGCGGGCGCCCTGCGGTCCGGCATGCAGCGAGACCTTGTCGCCGGGGCGAAAGATCATCATCTGACCCGCCTCGAAGGTCTGGCCACCCACGGTGACGGACCCGGTCGAGACATAGGCACCGCGGTCTTCGTGGTCGTCGGGCAGGGGGATGCCTGCGCCGGCCTCCAGCACGACATCGGCATAGAACATGTCCGAGAAGGTGCTGACCGGCGCGGTTTCACCATAGGCGTGGCCCATGATCAGGCGGACCTGCTTGCCGTCGTCCTCGAGCAGCGGAAGGGTGTCCTTGGCATGGTGATGGAACGCGGGGTCCGCATCCTCGGCCTCGTCGGGCAGGGCAACCCAGGTCTGGATGCCAAACAGACTACGGTCGCCTGCGGCCAGCCGTTCGGGGGCCGAGCGTTCGGAATGGGTGATGCCCTTGCCTGCGACCATCCAGTTGACGGCGCCGGGCTCGATCTCCAGTTCGTAGCCCAGGCTGTCGCGGTGCATGATGCCGCCCTGGTAGAGGTAGGTGACGGTGCCCAGCCCGATATGCGGATGGGGGCGCACATCCATGCCCTGGTCGGTCAGGAGCTCGGCCGGGCCCATCTGGTCGAAAAAGATGAAAGGGCCGACCATCTGCCGCTTGGGCGAGGGCAGCGCGCGGCGCACCTCGAACGCGCCGATGTCGCGGGCGCGCGGGATGATCAGGGTTTCGATGCTGTCGACCTCGTCCCCGGTGGGGCAATGCGGGTCGAGTGCTGGGTTCCAGCTCATGGGATCTCTCCGAAGGACAATGCGTTTGACCCACTATCTAGCGCGCTCGGGTGCGGGGAAAAACCGTGGCTGCAGGATCTAATTGTTGCGTATTTTGATACAATGTGGCGCATTTCGGCGGATCGTCTAGGGATTGTGCCGAGGCCTGGCGGGTCGTTCCCCCGGATCCGGATACAGCCCGTAGGGCCGCACAAGGTCCCAGACATGCTGCGGGATCATCGTCTTCATGCGCTGCGGCTGGGCGTGGCGCAGGTGCAGCACCGTCTCGGCGGCCTTCATCTCGACCCGGGCGCGGGCGAACTCCAGCCCGCGTGGGCCGGTCCGGGGTTGCAGCCAGGACACGATCGGGCGCAGCCAGCGTGGCATCCGCCGCAAGGGCAGGCCCCCGGCGGCGCGCGCTGTGTTGGCGATGAAGCCCCGCACCGCGCCTGCGCGTCGGCCACGGTCGCTCACGGGTGACACCTGCAGGTCCGGCCCGGCCTGATCCAGCACCGCCTGCCCGCGCGTGTTGCGCACCAGCAGCCATTGCTGGCCGTCGCCACCCATATAGCCGACCGTGATGTCGGCCAGCGCATTGGTATAGTCGACGCAGGTTCTGCAGGTCAGCGGAAAGAAATCCGGCGGAAGGTCCGAGATCGGCAGATCCAGGAACGGGATCAGTCGGGTCGTGCCGTCGTTGAATCGCAACTCGACGCGATAATCGGCCCGGAACTCCAGATACGTCACCGCCTGTGGCCGATCGGTCAGGCGCGCCAGAAAGCCGTGGAAGTTTTCGGTCGTGGTGTTGTCCGAGCACGGCGTGCCGATCACGGTGATCCGGTCAAAGCCCAGTTCAACCTCGAGCGCGCGTAGCGCGTGGATCTGGCAGGGGATGCCGATCACCGCGAGCGAGCGCAGACCCAGATCCCGCGCAGGGCCCAGTGCCGCCAGCAACGGGGCATAGCCCATGCGCATGCCCCGGACATCCGCCATCCGGGCGGGGTCGGTGACGATCACCGGGACCGGCCGCCATCGGTCGTCCGGGTCGGGCCCGACGCAGATCACCCCATCCACGACACCGGTTTCCAGCAGCCGCTGGGCCAGCGTGGTCGTGATCCCGGTCCATTGCGCGCCCTCGCGCGGCGGGGTCAGGCGTGCCCTGTGCATCGCCAGCACAGGCCCGAAGAACCGCTCGTCGGTTTGGGGATTGCGGGCGCGGCCGTGCACCCGGACCTCCATCCCCGCATAGTCGGGGCGCAGGAACTGGCAGGCGCGTCCGCAATCGGGCGCCAGCGCGGTCCGGCTGAGCCCGCAGTCCGTGCACAGCTTGCGCGGCACCGCCGGACCCGCATTCACGCGCATCAGGCCGGAGGGCGCGGGATCGATACACTGACCACTGTCATCCATGCCTGACATTCAGCCCGTCATGGCCTTTGGAATCAAGTGCCTTGCGGCCCCCGTCCCGACAGCTTATCTGGCAAGCATGGCACGCATTCTGGACCGACTGACCAACAAACCCCTGATCGCCGTCATCCGGATGGAGGGCGTGATCAGTTCCGCCGCCCGGCCCGGCGGCTCTGGCATCTCGGACGCGATGCTGGCCCCTGCGATCGAGCGGGCCTTTCGCATGAAGCCGATCGCGGTGGCGTTGCAGATCAACTCGCCCGGCGGGTCGCCTGTGCAATCCTCGCTGATCGCCGCGCGGGTCCGCCGTCTGGCCGAGGAAAAGGGCCTGCGCGTCTATGCCTTTTGCGAGGATGTCGCGGCCTCGGGCGGATATTGGCTGGCGGCGGCGGCGGACGAGATCTATGTCGATCAAAGTTCGATCGTCGGGTCAATCGGGGTGATCTCGGCCTCGTTCGGGGTGCACCAGTTGATCGACCGCTGGGGGATCGAGCGGCGGGTTCACACTGCGGGCGAGGACAAGAGCATGCTGGACCCGTTCCGCCCGGAACGGGAAAAGGACGTGACGCGGCTGAAGGATCTGCAGGGCATCATCCACACCGCGTTCATCGATCACGTCAAGGCACGGCGCGGCACGGCGCTGGCCACGGACCGGGACCTGTTCACCGGCGACATCTTTGTCGGCCAGCAGGCGGTGGATACCGGGCTTGCCGACGGCATCGGCCATCTTGTCCCGATGATGAAGCACAAATACGGCGACAAGACCCGGTTCGCGGTCCTGCGCCCGCGTCGTAGCCTGATGTCCCGCTTTGGCCTGCCCGGCGCGTCGGACCTTTTGTCCGCGGTCGAGGACCGGGCCCACTGGGCGCGCTGGGGGCTGTGACATGCTGCTGAAGGCCGTCACCCTGTTTCTGATCGCGATGATGGTCCTGGGCATGTTCGGCAAGCTGCGGTTCCCCAAACTGCCCAAGATGACCAAGCGTGGCCAGATCCCCACAGCGCGCAAATGCAAGACCTGTGGCAAGTACATTCTGGACGGCAAACCTTGTTCTTGCGGCAATACGCCTTAAGTCCGCGACACACGTCTCTGTCCCAATCCCCGGGGTTCCCCTGATATGAGCCTACTGCTGGCAGCCATCGGTCTGGTGATCCTGTTGCTGGCCGGTGATCTGTTGGTACGGGGTGCGGTTGCCGTCAGCCTGCGGGCCGGGGTGCCCGCCCTGATCGTCAGCCTGACGATCGTCGCCCTTGGCACATCCGCGCCCGAGCTACTGATCGCACTGGATTCAGCCATGCAGGGCGCGCCGGGGCTGGCCGTCGGGAACGTGGTCGGATCCAATACGGCGAATGTGCTGTTGGTGCTGGGGGTGCCCGCGCTGATCGCCGGGCTGGATGCCCGCGACTGCGACACGCGCAGCAGTTATGTCCAGATGATGGTCGCCAGCGTGGTGTTCATCGTGCTGTGTTTCATGGCGCCGCTACGTATCTGGCACGGGATCGTACTGTTGGCGCTGCTGACCGCGATCATGCTGATGACCGCCCGCGATATCCGCCGGTCACGCAAGGCGAACAGTCAAGGGCCGGCTGAGGACGATGTCTCGCTGGAGGATGTCAGCGATCCCGACATGCCGCTGTGGCGGGCGGTCCTGTATCTGTTGCTTGGTATCGTCGGTCTGCCTCTGGGCGCTGACCTGCTGGTCGATGGCGCGCGCGAGGTGGCGGTAAAGGTCGGCGTCTCGGACGAGGTGATCGGCCCGACGCTGGTCGCCATCGGCACCTCGCTGCCCGAGCTGGCGACCACCGTGATGGCGGCGATCCGGCGCCAGGCCGAGGTCGCGATCGGCAATGTGATCGGGTCGAACCTGCTGAACATTCTGGCGATCGTGGGCGTGACCAGCCTGCTGGTCCCGCTGCCCGTGGCCGACGGCTTTCTGGTGCGCGATCTGTGGATCATGCTGGGGGCTTCGGTCGTGCTGGGGCCGTTCGTGTTCCTGCGGCTGCGCATGGGGCGGATCGTCGGTATCGGGTTTCTTGCAGCCTATGTCGTCTATATGGTCACCTTGTTCTAAGGAGGCTTGTGATGAGCAAAAGGGCACTGGTGACCGGGTCTGCCAGGCGGCTGGGCCGGGCGATGGCGATCGAACTGGCCGGTCGGGGCTATGATGTGGCGATCCACTACGCGGGCAGCGCCGATGCCGCCGGTCAGACGGCGGCGGATCTGCGCGATATGGGCGTCAGCGCGGCGGCGGTCCAGGCCGACCTGCAGGATGACGCCGCGGTGGCATCGCTGATCGGGACGGCGGCGGACGCGTTGGGCGGCCCGCTGAGTGTGCTGGTCAACAATGCCTCGGCATTTGATCACGATGATATCCAGACCCTCTCGCTGGCCAGTTGGGATCGCAGTATGGCGTCGAACCTGAAAGCGCCGGTGTTCCTGACCCAGGCGTTCGCGGCGCAGGCGCCGAAGGGGCGCACGACCGATGATGGCGAGCCGCTGCCGTCGGGTCTGGTGGTCAACATGATCGACCAGCGGGTGCGCAAGCTGACGCCCGAATTCATGACCTACTCGTTGGCCAAGATGGGGCTGTGGGCCTTTACACGGACGGCGGCACAGGCGCTGGCGCCGGATATTCGGGTCAACGGGATCGGGCCGGGGCCGACGATGCAGGGTGGGCGGCAGACCCGCGAACATTTCGACGCGCAGCGGCACGCGACGCTGCTGGGGCGCGGGTCCAGTCCCGAAGGGATTTGCCGGGCGCTGGGATTCTTTCTTGAGGCAGAAGATGTTACCGGCCATCTGTTTTGCGGCGACGGCGGACAGCATCTGTCGTGGCAAACCCCGGATGTTCGGGGTGTCGAATAGTAGGCTACCTTGCAGGCCGCT
>CAYWND010000179.1:0-6178 GCA_964459085.1 uncultured Oceanibium sp.
TCCGCATAGCCCTGGATCCAGTCCGCCAGCACCGTCTTGTCGGCGATGATCCGGGCCGGAAAATGCGGCATGACGGGAAAGCCTTCGTCGACCAGGCGTTTGGCGGTAGCGCGCATTTCTTCGATGGGGGTGCCGTCGATATGGGCGATGTAGACGCGGGTGCCTTTGGGCAGGATCGCCCGGAAGTCTGCAACCTTTTCAGCCGTGCGGGGCATCACCTCGATGGAAAAGCCGCGCAGGAAATCGGCCAGAGCGGCCGACGAAGTCGGTGCCGTAGGCGCGGCCTTGCGGCCAAAGGAAAGAATCTTTGCCATGATCCGTCTCCAATCTGTCAAGGCGCGGTGGCCCGACCTTCGTTTGCGATCAGCTGCTTGAGCTTTGCGGTGTCATACTCGGCATCCAGCCGTGCCGCTTCGGCAGTTGCGACATCCTGTGCGTCGCCTTCGACCTGATAGGGAACGGCCTTGCGCCATTCTGCCAGATATGCATCGGCGTCGCGCGCGCCAACCTTCATCGCGCAACGATCGATTGCCTGCTCGAATCGTTCCGGCAGTTGCACCTTGTGTCCGCGCCGTCCCTTGCCCACGATCACCTGGGCTGGAATGTCCCGCCAATAGACGACGATCACGTCCGGCATTTGGGGTCCTCCGTATTCGTTACGCAGCCAAATACGGCCATTGCCACGGGAACCCAAGTCAATTCACGACACGAAGTCTTCAATCCGCGACGCAACTGGTGCGGGGTGTAGCGCGTTGTCCGGAAATGTGTCGCATTAGCACTTTGTTTGGTCGCATTGGGGATGTATAGTGTCCCACAGCGAAACGCTTTGACGGTAGGAACCGACGCTATGACAGATGATACCCGGACGGGCCAGCAGCCCGTCGCGATCTCTTTTGAATTCTTCCCCCCCAAAACGACCGAGGCGACGTTGCAGCTGTGGCGCAGTGTCGAGCGGCTGGCACCGCTGGCCCCCAGCTTTGTATCCGTCACCTACGGGGCGGGCGGCACAACGCGCAAGCGGACGCGGGCAGCGATCCGGACGATACAGGATCGGGCGCGGCTGACGGTTGCGGGGCATCTGACCTGCGTCGATGCCAGCCGGGCCGAGACACTGGCCGTGGCCGATGACTACCGCGCCATGGGCGTCAATCGGATTGTCGCGTTGCGGGGCGATCCACCTGCGGGGGCAGGGGCGTTCGCGCCTCATCCAGACGGGTACGCCCATGCTGACGCCTTGGTCGCCGATCTGGCGGACCGGGACTTTCACGTGACAGTGGCTGCCTATCCCGAGACCCATCCCGAGGCAGCGGATGCTGCAGCGGATATCGATGTGCTGCGGCGCAAGTTCGCGGCGGGTGCAAGCTCGGCGATCACGCAGTTCTTTTTCGAAGCCGAGACCTATCTGCGGTTCCGCGATGCGGCCGCCGCCCGGGGTGTGGACAAGCCGATCATCCCCGGCATCCTGCCGATCGAGAATTTTGCGTCGATGGCGCGATTTGCAAAGCGTTGCGGGGCGCAAGTGCCGGACTGGATGGCAACCGCATTCGGCAATGCCCGAACCGAGGACGAGGCGACACTGCTGGCAACCGCGATTGCGACCGAGCTGTGCGACACCCTGCGGTCTGAAGGTGCCGATCACCTGCATTTCTACACGCTGAACAAGCCCGATCTGACCTACGCCGTGGCCCGCGCCATCGGCTGCGAGCCGGTGCGTTTTGGCCTGGCAACCGGGACCGGCGCGGCCTGAACCGTCAGGCGCCCCGGGCCACTTTGCCTGCGCGGATATAGACACGACCGGCGCCCGTGATGTAGCGTGCCCTCAAACGGCGCGCCAGGACGGCATTGCGCCAAGGATTTGAAATATGGCGCAGAAGACTGCCTTTTCTGCGCAGGACAGTATGAAACGGCCTCGTCGCGGGGCCGGGAAAAGGCCTGTGCAGGGCGCCGGCGACCTCTACGCCGCGCTGGATCTGGGGACAAACTCTTGCCGGATGCTGGTTGCAGCACCGGACGGTCCGCATTTCAGGATCGTTGACGCGTTTGCCAAGACCGTGCGCCTGGGCGCCGAACTGGAACGCAACGGGGCCCTGTCGCGCCAGTCCATCGAACGCACGATCCGGGCGTTGCAGGTCTGTGCCGCCAAGATGCGCAAGCTGGAGGTCAAGCACACCCGTCTGGTTGCGACCGAGGCCTGCCGCCGCGCCCGCAACGGCCAGTTCTTTCTCAACCAGGTGCAAAAGCGTACCGGCCTGGACCTGGAACTGATCCATCCCGAGGAAGAGGCGCGGCTGGCGGTGATCTCGTGCGCGCCACTTCTTGGCAGCGAGAGCGAACAGGTGATGGTGTTCGATATCGGTGGCGGCTCGACCGAGCTGGTATGGATCGATGTTTCGCATCTGTCGGCCGAAGACCGGGTTGATGCGATCATGGGGCTGGATATCCGCGCCCGCGACCGGTCAGCAGGCAAGGCGCGGGTCGTGGACTTTATCTCGGTACCGCTGGGGGTGGCCACCCTGCACGAGCGGTTCGATGATGTGGAGGATGAAAATGCCCGCTTTGCGCTGATGTCATGGTATTTCGAAGAGCATCTGTCGAAGTTCTCGCCTTACGTGGATCTGGATGTGCTGGACGGGGTGGACGGGTTCCAGATGATCGGGACATCGGGCACCGTGACCACGATTGCAGCGGCGCATCTTGGTCTGAAGCGATACGACCGGCGCAAGGTCGACGGCATTACGCTGACCGAGGGGCAGATCGACGCGGTGATCTCAAAAATGTTGACCCTAGGGCCCGAGGGGCGCCGCCAGGATCCCTCGATCGGGCGTGACCGCGCCGAGTTGATTGTATCGGGGGCGGCCATCCTGCAAACTCTGCTTCGGCTGTGGCCGACGGATCGGCTGGGTGTTGCGGACCGGGGTCTGCGCGAGGGGATGTTGTATTCGATGATGTCACGGCATCGCGGTTCGCGCCGGGGATCTGACCAGGGGTCCGACCAATGACGCGGCGGACGTCGGGCCGTGGGCAGAGAGATCTGAAGGTTCGTGTCAAGTCTGCCAAGGGCCGCAAGACCAGTTCTGTGCGCTGGTTGGAGCGGCAGTTGAACGATCCCTATGTGGCGCGCGCCAAGGCCGAGGGGTTTCGCGGGCGCGCGGCCTACAAGATCCAGGAACTGGACGACAAGTTCCGGTTTCTGGTTCCCGGGGCACGGGTGGTGGATCTGGGATGCGCGCCCGGCGGCTGGGCCCAGGTCGCCGTTCGCCGGGTCAATGCCCTGGGCGAGAAGCCGGGCAAGGCCGTCGGCCGGGTGCTGGGCATCGATCTGCAGGAGGTCGAACCGCTAGCCGGGGCCGAGTTCCATGTGCTGGATTTTCTCGACGACGGCGCGGACGACAGGGTGCGCGACTGGCTGGGCGGGCGCGCGGATGTGGTGATTTCGGATATGGCGGCGGCCAGTTCCGGGCACAAGCAGACCGATCATCTGCGCATCATGGCCCTGGTCGAGGCGGCCGCCCATTTTGCCATTGATGTGCTTGAGCCTGGTGGGAGTTTCGTTGCCAAGGTACTGGCAGGCGGGGCCGAGGCCGAACTGGTCGCGCTGCTGAAGCGGAACTTCGACACTGTCCGCCACGTCAAGCCGCCGGCCAGTCGGTCGGACAGTTCCGAGAAGTTCGTTGTGGCGACCGGGTTTCGGGGACCATAGGCGACATCGGCCATGAGTGGCCGAAGGTGGGGATCCGCTCACACTTGCTCACACTTGAGCAAATCTTAAGTCCCTGAATTAACAGGAAAAAAGTGTTAACGTCACTATGAGCAGGGTTTGCGCAAAGGCAGATCGCGCGCCCTGAACGGGGCGCGATGGCGAGGCGCTGCCTCGCGCTCCGGAGTATTTGTGGAGCAAAGATGGGGCCCTTTATGAATTGTTAAGCGCCCTCTTTGCTCGGATAAATACTCCTGCTGAGGTGGCCAGGTCCGTTCAGGTGCGTCTACGCCCGACCCCGGCCAGCAGCATGAGACCCCCTCCCAATAATGCCACGCCCGCAGGCAGGGGTATCACGGCCGTTGCCCTGAGATCATCGATGTAGAGTTCCTGCCCACCGATGGCAAAGCTCGAAATTGGGCCTGCAAGCGATACCATGCCCTGATCATTTCCGAACCCGTTCACGACCGAAACCAGGGCGCCGCCGATGGTCAATCCATCGATATCGGCAAAATCCTGGAAGTTCCGGAAATCCCCATTCACGTCGATGTTCAAGTTGCCGCCGAACTCGCCGAACGCAAAGCTGAGGTCCGTGACATTGCCGAGCGCGAAATCCAGCAGGATGTTGTTGACCTGCAGATCCTGGCCGCTGCCACCGGCATTCCCGAGGTTTTCCACCAGCGCAAAGCCGCCGCCGAAGGTCGTACCGTTGCTAAACGTGAAATCCTTGGGCGTTACGGTGATACCGTTGGTCGCAAGCGATCCGCCGACATTGTAGACGGTCCCCAGCACCAGATCCTCGAAATCGATACTGGCAGCCTGAGCCGGTGCGCCGAGTGCCGCGACGCCTGCGAAAGCAAGGCTTAAAAGCGTCTTCTTCATCAAGATGTCCTTTCCCCCAAACCGGTCGCCATCGGGATGGACGAACCGGGCCGTGTAATTTGCGCGAGGGCAAAGATAGCAGCAACCCACGTATCAGGTCCGTGAGCGGAATCACGTCTGGCGGACTGTTTTCTGCGCAAGTGTCGTGTCGGTGCGAGCGCTCTGGGAATTCTTGGGCCGCGGCCCTTTCCTTTTGTCCGCCTCCGTGAAATAGAGAGGCGCCAACACCGAAGCTCAGCCGGAGGAGCACATGGAGATTCGTGAGGCGCTGACATTCGACGATGTCCTGCTGGTTCCCGGCGCGTCCAAGGTCCTTCCTGCCGGGGCAGATACGTCCACATGGGTCTCGAAACGGATCCGTTTGAACATCCCCCTATTAAGTTCGGCAATGGATACGGTGACCGAGCAACGCATGGCCATCGCGATGGCGCAGGCCGGTGGCATGGGCGTCCTGCATCGCAATCTGGATATCGAGGAACAGGCCCGCCAGGTGCGCCGGGTGAAACGGTTCGAAAGCGGCGTGGTTTATAACCCGATCACGCTGGACCCCGATCAGACGCTGGCGGACGCCAAAGCCTTGCAGGAGCGCTATCGGATCACCGGGTTCCCGGTGGTGCGCGAGGGGCGCGTCGTGGGCATCCTGACAAACCGGGACATGCGGTTTGCCAGCGACGATGCCACACCCGTGCACGCAATGATGACATCGGACAACCTGGTCATGCTGCGCGAGCCAGCGGATCTGGCCGAGGCCAAAAGTCTGATGCATGCGCGCCGGATCGAGAAGCTTTTGGTGGTCGATGACAATGACCGGCTGACCGGACTGCTGACGATCAAGGATATCGAGCAGGCGGTGCTGAACCCCCAGGCCTGCAAGGACGAGTTGGGCCGGTTGCGGGTCGCGGCGGCCTCGACCGTCGGCGACGCGGGGTTCGAGCGGTCCGAGGCGCTGGTCGATGCCGGGGTCGACATGATCGTGATCGACACCGCCCATGGCCATTCAGCAAGCGTGGCCGAGGCGGTGGACCGCGCCAAGCGGCTGTCGAATGACGTCCAGGTGGTTGCGGGCAACGTGGCCACGGCCGAAGCGACGCGGGACCTGATCAGCGCAGGCGCGGATGCGATCAAAGTGGGAATCGGGCCTGGCTCGATCTGTACAACGCGGATCGTGGCGGGCGTGGGCGTGCCGCAACTGACGGCCATTTCCGACAGCGCGGTTGCGGCGGGCGACATTCCGGTGATCGCAGACGGCGGCATCAAGTACTCGGGTGATTTTGCAAAGGCGATTGCGGCGGGTGCCAGTTGCGCGATGGTCGGATCGATGCTGGCAGGCACGGACGAAGCGCCGGGCGAGGTGATCCTGTACCAGGGCCGCAGCTTCAAGAGCTATCGGGGCATGGGATCCGTGGGCGCGATGGCACGCGGGTCGGCCGACCGCTATTTCCAGAAAGAGGTGTCGGGCGACAAGCTGGTCCCCGAAGGGATCGAGGGGCAGGTGCCCTACAAAGGGGCGGCAGGCGCGGTCATTCATCAACTGGTCGGTGGGTTGCGCGCAGCTATGGGGTATACCGGCTGTGGAACAGTGAGCGAGATGCGGCAGGA
>CAYWND010000180.1:0-6171 GCA_964459085.1 uncultured Oceanibium sp.
TCGGACAGGTCAACGGGTGGGAGCGCCCCAACTACTACGGCCCTGCGGATGCGCCCGACAGTTTCGACCATGACGCCCGATCCTTCCGGCGCGGCGGCTGGTGGCAATACGCCAAGGCCGAGGCCGAGGCGATCCGAAACGGTGTCGGCCTGATCGATGCGACCGCGTTCACCAAACACCGGGTTAAGGGCCCGGGCGCGACCGAGTTCCTGAACTGGTTCACCTGCAACAAACTGCCGCGCGTGGGCCGGATCAACCTGACCTATGCACTGACCTCGCACGGGACAACGCGGACCGAATACACCATCGTGCGCGAGGCCGAAAACGACTACTACCTGGTCTCGGCTGGCGCATGGACCGCCTATGACGCGGATTTCCTGCGCAAGGCGGCCGAGGATATGGCACCGACATTCGGCTACATCGAGATCCAGGATGTCACATCCCAGTACGGAGTGTTTGCCATCGCCGGTCCCAAGACCCGCGAAGTGTTGTCCAGCCTGATCGTGGATGCCGATCCTGCCACGGCATTGTCGAACAAGCGGTTCCCGTGGCTGTCCATGCGGCATATCGAGCTGAAAATGTGCCCGGTGATGGCCATTCGCGTTGCCTATACCGGCGAGCTGGGATGGGAATTGCACCACCCGATAGAGATGCAGAACTACCTCTGGGATCAACTGCTGGCGGCCGGCGAGCCCCATGGCCTGAAACTGGTGGGCGCGCGGGCGCAAAACTGGCTGCGTCAGGAAAAGAGCTATCGCGCCTTTGGCACCGAACTGGGCCGCGATGCCACCCCGCAAGAGGCCGACCTGCCGCGTTTCATCGATCTGGACAAGGATTTCCATGGCCGCCAGGCGATGGTCGACACCGGCGTGCGGTCCAAATGTGTGACGCTGCTGATCGACGGGCCGGACGACGCCGATCCCTGGGGGCGCGAGGCGCTGTATGATGGCGACACCAAGGTCGGCCGCCTGACCTCGGGCGGGTATTCCGTGGCGTTCGGAAAATCCATCGGAATGGGCTATGTGACGCCCGATCTGGCGGTCCCGGGCACCAAGCTGAAGGTGCGGATGCAGAACAAGCTGTGGGATGCCGAGATCACCGAAGACAGCCCTTACGATCCGAAGAACGAGAGTATCCGGGTGGACGGGTGATCGCCTTCGCAGGGTATCTCGGAGCCGCGGGATTCGCGTGGCTGATCCTCTTTCAACTCGGGCTTGCTGCCGGCCTGCCTTACGGGCACATGGCTTGGGGTGGTGGGGCACGCAAGTTGCCTGCACCCCTGCGGCTTGCGAGCCTGGCGTCTGCCGCTCTCGCGGGTGTTGGCGTGATCGCTGTCCTTCAGGCCGCGGGCCTGATCGCCCCTGTGATTTCCCTGATCCCGCCTAAGCTGCTTCTTGGAGCGCTGGCGTTGCTGTTTTCCCTAAGCCTTGTCGGAAACGCGTTGAGCCAAAGCCGGGCGGAGCGTCTGCATGGCGTCCCACTGACGCTGATCCTTGCGGGAACCACCGGTGTGCTGGCGATGGCTGTAGGATAGGTCACGACCGGCCGATCTGTTGCACTAGCTGCCACTTTTGCCTGTTGGCCACAAACCTGCTATCGCGAAATATTTGCCCGAATCCCGAACCTGGGCTTTTCTGATCCCCTGACTGCGGGGTTCGGGGCCCGTATTCACACTCAAAAATGACCCCGGACGACTTGGGAGGACGACATGGATGCTCAATCGCCAAATGGGATAGTATCGACCTGGCTGGCACAGCTGACGGATGCGCTGGACAAGGCAGATAGTGCCGCGGCGGCGGATCTGTTTGCGCCTGACGGGTACTGGCGGGATCTGGTTTCGGTGACCTGGAACATCAAGACGATGGAGGGGCGCGACCAGATCCGGGACATGCTGGACGCGGTGATGGGCGAAATCCGGCCCACCGGGTTTACGTTGCGTGGGGATGCCAGTGCGGCAGACGGGATCACCGAGGGGTGGTTCGATTTCGAGACCGCCACAGGGCGGGGCGAGGGGCATGTTCGCCTGACCGAAGCTGGTGCCTGGACGTTTCTGACCGCATTGAAAGAACTCAAGGGCCACGAGGAGGCCAAGGGCCCGACCCGCGAACATGGCGTCGAGCACGGGCAGGAACCGGGCCGCAAGACCTACAAGGAACGGCGCGAGGACGAGGCGGCGACCCTGGGCTACACGGAACAGCCCTATGTCGTGATCATTGGCGGCGGGCAGGGCGGCATCGGCCTGGGCGCGCGGCTGCGGCGGTTGGGCGTGCCGACGATCATCGTAGAAAAAAATGACCGCCCGGGCGACAGTTGGCGCAAGCGGTACAAGTCGCTGTGCCTGCACGATCCGGTCTGGTACGACCATCTGCCCTATCTGCCGTTCCCTGATCACTGGCCGGTGTTCTCGCCCAAGGACAAGATCGGCGATTGGCTGGAAAGCTATACCAAGATCATGGAGCTGAACTATTGGACCAGGACGGTCTGCAAGTCGGCAAGCTATGATGAGGCCACCGGCGAATGGACGGTCGAGGTCGAACGCGACGGTCAGCCGGTCACGCTGAGGCCCAAGCAACTGGTGTTGGCCACCGGCATGTCCGGCGTGCCCAACATGCCCGACATTCCGGGTATGGACAGCTTCAAGGGCGAGATCTTCCATTCTTCGCAATACAAGGGTGCCGATGGGCTAGAGGACAAAAGGCTGGTGGTGATCGGGTCGAACAACTCGTCCCACGACATCTGCCATGATGCCTACGAACACGGGACGGACGTGACCATGGTTCAGCGATCGTCCACCCATATCATCAAGTCCGAAACCCTGATGGATCTGGCGCTGGGCGCGCTTTATTCGGAACAGGCGGTGGCGAACGGGATCACGACGCATACTGCCGACATGATCTTTGCCTCGCTGCCCTATGCGGCACTGCCGCCCCTGCAAGTGCCGGTCTATGACCAGGCGGCCGAGCGAGACAAGGACCTGCTGGATGGGTTGCGCAATGTCGGGTTCATGCTGGACCAGGGCGAAGACGGATCGGGCCTGTTCGTGAAGTACCTGAGGCGAGGATCCGGGTACTACATCGACGTGGGCGCCAGCCAGTTGATCGCCGATGGCAAGATCAAGCTGAAGACCGGTCAGATCAGTGAGGTTGTGCCGGATGGCGTGATCGTGGATGGCGAGCATATCCCGGCGGATGTGGTGGTCTTTGCCACCGGCTATGGGTCGATGAATGGCTGGGCCGCGCAACTGATCGGTCAGGACGTGGCCGACAAGGTCGGCAAGTGCTGGGGGCTGGGGTCGGGCACGACCAAGGATCCGGGCCCGTGGGAAGGCGAACTGCGCAACATGTGGAAGCCCACCCAGCAAGAGGCACTGTGGTTCCACGGTGGCAACCTGCACCAATCGCGGCACTACTCGATCTATGTCTCGCTACAGCTCAAGGCCCGAATGGAGGGGCTGCCGACGCCGGTTTACGGCCTGCAGGAGGTGCATCACCTCAGCTAGCGGCCGCGTCTGCAACCGCCGCCCGAAGCCAGGAGTGCAGTTTCGAGCGGCGGTTCATCCGCGCCCATACGATCCCGAGGTCAAAGCCCGGAACCGCCACGGGCAATTCAGCTATGGTCAGCCCATGCTGGCGGGCAAGCTGTTGGCCCAGTGACCGACCGACATTCATCAGCATGTCGGTCCCCTTCAGCATATCGGCCACGGCGCTCTCGAACGGGACAGAGACGTGCACCTCGCGCGCCAGGCCGATCTGTTCCAGACCCATGTCCACGTTGCCTTCGACGATACCGACCTGGGAATAGAGAAGGTGCGGCGTATCGGTATAGGCCTTCAGCGTCAGTCCTTCAGTCATCGCGGGATGGTCCGGGCGGTGAAGGCAGACGAAATCCTCGTGCATCAGCAGATCCCGTTCCAGCCCCGGGGTCGGTTTCCAGACCGGGCCGATGATCAGGTCCAGCCGCCCGGCCAGCAACGCGTCCTCGTCCTCGTGGGGCGAGGCGGGCAGAAACGCGATGCGGATCCCCGGTGCCTGATCGGCGATCCGAGCAACAATCCGCGCCGCCAGGACCGCTGCCGCATAGGCGTCGACGCCGATCCGCACCTCGGCTGAGACCCGGCCGGGGTCAAAGGCGTTAAGCACCTCGAGACCCGCATCGATCGACGCCATTGCATCGACGACATGCGGCCAGAAGTCCAGCGCCGCGCGCGTCGGCACCATTGTGTTGCCCTGCCGTTCGAGCAATCGGTCGCCCAGCGTCTGACGAAGACGCTCCAGTGCGTTGGAAGTGCTGGGCTGGGTCAGTCCCAGGCGCATCGCTGCTGCCGAGACGCTGCGCTCGGTCATCACCGCATCAAAGACGCGCAGGAGGTTCAGGTCCAGGTTTGAGAGAAGCATGACACTACATTCACAACGTCAATTTATGATAGACTATCAATCAATTTCCTAAATGTCTTGGTGTCCCTTATCTCTCCCCCAGCAGAGAGACAGGAGATGACTGATGGACTACAGACTTTTCGGCCACACTGGCCTGCGCGTCTCGGAACTGGCCCTTGGGACGATGACTTTCGGCGAGGCCTGGAATTGGGGCGCGGGCGAGGACGAAAGCGCCCGAATACTGGATGCCTATCTGGACTGTGGCGGAAACTTTGTGGACACGGCCAACGCCTATACCAATGGCCAAAGCGAGAGCTTTCTTGGCACAGCTCTGCGCGGCCGTCGCGGTCGTGTTGTGCTGTCGACCAAGTACACCCTGACGCGAGAAGAAGGGAACCCAAATGGGGCGGGAAACCATCGCAAGAACCTGACTGAATCGCTGGAGGCCAGCCTTGAACGAATGGGCACGGACTATATCGATATCTATTGGGTGCACGCCCAGGACGCCTTTACCCGACCCGAAGAGACGATGCGGGCGTTGGACGACGCGGTGCGGGCGGGCAAGGTACTGTATACCGGCATCTCGGATGCGCCTGCGTGGTGGATCGCCCGCGCCAACACCCTGGCCGAGATGAAAGACTGGACCGCCTTTGCCGGCCTTCAGATCCAGTACAATCTGATCGAACGCACCGTCGAGCGCGAGTTGGTGCCGATGGCCGAGGCGCTGGATCTGGCGATATGCGCATGGAGCCCGCTTGCGGGCGGAGCGCTGACTGGCAAATACCTGCAAGAGACCACCGAAGGCACGCGGT
The DNA here is from genome assembly GCA_964459085.1 of uncultured Oceanibium sp. Classification (GTDB taxonomy): domain Bacteria; phylum Pseudomonadota; class Alphaproteobacteria; order Rhodobacterales; family Rhodobacteraceae; genus Halovulum. The sequence goes on from CAYWND010000180.1 coordinate 5,186, forward strand.
ACGACGTGGTCGGCGGGCTGGGAGATCTGCTGAAGATCAATGAAGATCGGTCGCGCGACATCGCGCAGACTTTGGTCGATCTTGGGCAGGAGACGGGCCAGAAACCGCACCAGATCGCGCTGAACTGGTTGCGTCACCGCCCCGCGACAGTGCCGGTCATTCCAATTATCGGTGCGCGCAGCGTGGCCCAGTTGGAGGATAATCTGGCCATTCTTGAAATGGACTTCACAGATGCCATGGGTGGGGCGCTGGACCAGGTTTCAGCCCTGCCGATGGGCTTCCCGCACGACTTTCTGGCAGGCGTTCGGCAAACCGTTTATGGCGATCTGATCGACCGGATCGCGCCGCACAGGGCCTGACACCGTCTGCATCAGGTAGACCGGCGGATCCGGCGCGCCGGGTCTGCCGCAGGACAGGTCGATTCTCGGCTTTCTCATGATCCGAGGCAGCGCTAGATTGGCAGAAAGTCCCGCGGGGAGAGACGCCATGACGCACGCCCACAACCAGCTGCCACGCAACGCTGCGAACTATACGCCGCTGAGCCCGCTGAGTTTCCTGCGTCGGTCGGCAACGGTCTTTCCAGACAGAACGGCCATTGTCTATGGCCAGACGCGCCGCACCTGGGCCGAGACTTATGTGCGGGCACGGCGCCTGGCCTCGGCCATTCGTGGTTTGGGCGTGAGCCCGGGCGAGACGGTGGCGACGCTGCTGTTCAACACGCCCGAGATCTACGAGGCGCATTTCGGTGTTCCGATGGCGGGCGCGGTGCTGAACACGCTGAACACGCGGCTGGATGCCTCGGCCATCGCGTTCATTCTGGATCATGCCGAGGCCAAGGTGATCCTGGTAGACCGCGAGCTGTCGCCGCTGGCGAAAGAGGCGATTTCCCAGTCGGATGCCGACCCCATCGTGATCGACGTGAACGACCCCGCCGCCGAGGGTGGAGAGGCCATCGGGCGGATGGACTACGAGGCGCTGCTGGAAAC
>CAYWND010000181.1:0-6171 GCA_964459085.1 uncultured Oceanibium sp.
ACATCACCGGCGGGGCCGAGGCCAGGACGTTTCAGCCGATGAACGTGAATTTCGGACTGTTCCCGCCGGTGGATGCGCGCGGCGGGCGGCGCGGGCGCAAGGACCGCTATCGCGCCTATACCGACCGTGCCAAGGACCATCACGCCGCCTGGCTGGGCCGTTACTGGACGGGCGGTGACGCGGCGACTATCCTTTCCCAAACAGGAGGGGATAATGGCCGCGTCGAAGAAGTTTCTGGATAGCGCGTATGATTTGAACGGGGTGGCCGAGACGCAGGCGTTCTATGATGCCTGGTCCGAGAGCTATGATGCCGAGGTGGCCGAGAACGGCTATGCCACGCCGGGCCGCTGTGCCGAGGCGCTGGCCGGGTGCGGGGCGGACAAGGGGGCTGCGGTGCTGGATATCGGCTGCGGGACCGGGATCTCGGGGGCGGCGCTGCGGGCCGAGGGGTTCGGGATCGTGGACGGGTCGGACCTGTCGGCCGAGATGCTGGACAAGGCGCGGGCCAAGGGGATCTATCGTGATCTGCTGCAGGCCGATCTGACCAATCCGATGCCGTTTGAGGACGGCGCCTATGGGGCGATCAGCGCGATGGGGGTGCTGAACCCGGGCCATGCGCCGGCCGAGACGCTGGATGCGATCCTGGCCAAGCTGCCAACGGGTGGTCTGTTCGTCTTTTCGCTGAACGACCACGCGATGGCGGATGGCACTTACGAGGCGCGGATCATGGAAAACCTGGACGCGGGGTATGCGCGGCTGTTGTTCAAGGATTACGGGGATCATCTGCCCAAGATCGGGCTGAAATCCAACGTCTACGTGCTGCAAAAAGCCTGACGTCATGCATATCGAGCGGTTCGCGCCCTCGCCCACGGGGCCGCTGCATCTGGGGCATGCCTTTTCGGCCGTGACCGCGTGGCGGGCGGCCGAGGCGGCGGGCGGGCGGTTTCTGCTGAGGATCGAGGATATCGACGGGTCGCGGGCGCGGCACGAATGGGAGGCGCTGATCTACGAGGATCTGCGCTGGCTGGGGCTGGATTGGCCGGGGCCGGTGATGCGCCAGTCGGATCGGATGGACGTCTATGGCGCGGCGCTGGACCGGTTATGGGCGCTGGGCTTGCTGTTCCCGTGCACCTGCAACCGGCGCGACATCGCGGCGGCGGCCCATGCCCCGCAAGAGGGTGGCGCGCCGGTGACGGGGCCTGACGGGATCGTCTATCCCGGCACCTGTCGGCGGCGGTCGCGGGAGGGGGCCCGGCCCGGGGATGCGGTGCTGCGGCTGGACATGGCGCGGGCGGCCCAGATAGCGGGCGGGACCTTTGCCTTTGTCGAGACCGGCGCGGGGCCAGCGGGCGAGACCGGGATCATCCGGCTGGAGGCGGCGGATCTGGTGCGCGGCATCGGGGACGTGGTGCTGGCCCGGCGCGACATGGGCACGTCCTATCACCTGAGCGTGGTGGTGGATGATGCGGATCAGGGGATCACCCATGTCACCCGCGGCCAGGACCTGTTCGCGGCGACGGCGATCCATGTGGTGCTGCAACGGCTGCTGGCGGTGCCCACGCCGCTCTATCACCATCACCGGCTGATCCGGGACGCGGCGGGCAAGCGGTTGGCCAAGCGGGATGATGCGCGGGCGATCCGGACCTATCGCGAGGAGGGCTTGTCGCCTGAAGAGGTGCTGGCGCTGGTGGGGCTATAACGGATCCGAGGTGATCCGTTCGGCCCCATCCTCGATATCCGTGAAGAAGCAACTGCGCCGGTTGGTATGGCAGGCCGGGCCGGTCTGGTCGACCTGCATCAGCAGGCAGTCGCGGTCGCAATCGACGGTCAGCCGGATCAGCGCCTGGGTGTGTCCCGAGGTCGCGCCCTTGCGCCACAACTCGGCCCGCGAGCGCGACCAATAGGTGACCTGACCAGTGGCCAGCGTTTCGGCCAGGCTGTCGCGGGTCATCCAGGCCATCATCAGCACCTCGCCCGTCCGGGCGTCCTGTGCGATGGCCGGGATCAGGCCGTTGGCGTCCCATTTCAGCGTATCGGGATCGAATTGGGTCATCGGTCGGGGTTTTCCTTTGGCTCTGTCGGGCCTATCTATGGGGGCCGGAGAGGAAATGCAAAGGGGCGACGCATGCCCAGCGACAGCGATCTTATCAAGCTCTATTCCAAGCGGATCCTGGCACTGTCGGCGGAGATTCCGTTCACCGAGAGGCTTCAGGCGCCGCAGGCGACCGCGATGCGCCGCTCGCCCCTGTGCGGGTCGACGGTGACGGTGGATCTGGTGCTGAAGGATGGGCGGATCGCGGAATACGGCCAGGACGTGAAGGCCTGCGCGTTGGGCCAGGCCTCGGCCGCGGTGTCGGGCGCGCAGATCCTGGGGCGGACCCGAGACGAGATCGAAACCGCGCGGGACCAGTTGAAGGCGATGCTGAAATCCGGCGGGCCGGTGCCGGATGCGCCGTTCGAGGGATTCGAAGTGCTGGAGCCGGCGCGGGACTACAAAAACCGCCATGCCTCGATCCTGCTGACGCTGGAGGCGACGCTGGAGGCGTTCGACAAGGCGCTGGCCGAGGCCGCCTGACCTGACCCTGATCCCAACCAAAAAAAAAATCGCCGCGACCTTCTTGCGAAGGCGCGGCGATCAGGTGCGTTCCCATCAGGTTAGGGTCAGCGGGGTGTGTCCGCTGTGATCACATCCGGCAGGCAGAACCGGGTGATCAAGATGCCCCAGGCAGATAGGGCAGATGTTCCCAACGGACCGCAGGCAAACGGGTCAGAGAGAGGCAGGAAAGGACAGCGCGACCAGCACGATGACACAGACGGCCGCAAGACCGATCGCATCCCCCAGAAGCGCACGGACCTGCCGGTCGTCGAACTGATTGATGATGTCGCGCATGTCCTGTCTCCGTTCTCGTTTGTTGGCCTCATGTTCCCTATTTCTTAACGGATCGTCAAGAACTTTTAGAGAACATTTGAGAACAAAATGAGTTCCTGGGCGATTCCAGGGGGTTATCCGACAGACAACAGACGGATCGCGCGGTCGGCCTCCATCAGATAGAGCAGCGTGCGGACCGCCTGGCCACGGTCCGACTCGAGCGCCGGGTCACGGGTCAGCAACAGCCGCGCGTCGTCATGGGCGGTGGCCAGCAGATCCGTCTGGCTTTCCGGATCGGCGATGGTGAACCGCGGCAGGCCCGATTGCGCAACGCCCAGCAGGTCCCCTGCCCCACGGATTTTCAGGTCTTCTTCGGCGATGCGGAACCCGTCCTCGGTCTGGCGCAGGATCTGCAGCCGCGCCTCGGCTGATTTGGACAGCGGCGGGGTGTAGATCATCAGGCACGTGGACTTGCCCGCACCTCGGCCGACCCGGCCGCGCAGCTGGTGCAGCTGCGCCAGGCCGAAACTTTCGGCGCCTTCGATGACCATGATCGTGGCCTCGGGCACGTTCACGCCAACCTCGATCACCGTGGTGGCGACCAGCACCTTGGTGCGCCCGGCGACGAAGTCGGCCATTGCGGCATCCTTGGCATCGGGCGGCATCTGGCCATGCACCAGGCCTACGTTTTCCGCCCCCAGTGCCGCGCCCAGTGTGCGGGCGCGTTCCTCGGCTGCGGTTGCCTCGCGCACTTCGCTTTCGCTGACCAGCGGGCAGACCCAATAGGCCTGGCGGCCGTCCACGATCGCCGAGCGCAGCCGGTCGATCACGTCACTGATGCGCCCGTCAGGCACCAGGGCAGTGTCGATGGGCTGGCGGCCGGGGGGTTTTTCGTCCAGCACAGACAGATCCATATCGCCGTATTGCGACAGCGCCAGCGAGCGCGGGATGGGGGTCGCGGTCATGACCAGAATGTCGGTCGCCTGGCCCTTTGATCCAAGATCCATGCGTTGGCGCACGCCAAAGCGGTGCTGTTCGTCGACAATCGCCAGACGCAGGTCGGCAAAGACCACATCAGCCTGAAAGAGCGCGTGCGTGCCAACCAGAATACCGGTTTTTCCGGTGGCCAGATCGTCCAGCTTGCGCCGCCGGTCGGCACCCTTGTCGCGCCCCGTCAGGCTGTCCAGTTGGACCCCGGCGGCGGCGGCCAGGGGGCCAAGGGCCTCGAGATGTTGGCGGGCCAGGATCTCGGTCGGGGCCATCAGGGCGGCCTGGCCCCCCGCCTCGACCGCCGCCAGCATCGCCATCAGCGCGACCAGCGTCTTGCCCGACCCGACATCGCCCTGCAGAAGGCGGTTCATGCGCTGGTCGGCGGCCATGTCGCCCGTGATCTCGGCAATCGCGCGGATCTGGGCGCCGGTGGGGGCGAATGGCAGAGCGGCGCGCACCTTGTCCTGAAGCGCACCGGTGCCGACGGTCTGGCGCCCCTTGCGGCGCTTTTCGCGCGACCGGGCCAGCGCCAGCGTGACCTGGTGGGCGAAAAATTCGTCATAGGCCAGGCGCTGGCGGGCGGGCGCGGACGGGGCCAGATCCCGGGTGCTGGTGGGGGTGTGGGCCGTGGTGACGGCGGCGTGCCAGGCGGGCCATTTGCGGGTGGCAATCAGGCTGGGTTCGATCCATTCGCCCAGGTCCGGCGCCAGCGCCAGCGCAGACAGCGCGGCCTTGCGCATGGTTTTCTGCGTGACACCCTGGGTCAGCGGGTAGACCGGTTCGAAGGCGGGCAGATCGCCGAGCTCGTCCTCGGTCAGGATATGGTCGGGATGGGCCATCTGAGCGCGGCCGTCGAACAGCTCGACCTTGCCCGACAGGATGCGGCGCTGGCCCGAGGGCAGCGTGCGGCGCAGCCAATCTTCGCGTGCATGGAAGAAGACCAGTTCCAGGTCGTCGCGCCCGTTGGTGGCGTGCACGCGGTAGGGGCGGCCCCGGCTGCGCGGGGGTACGTGGCCGCCGATGTCCATCGCGACGGTCAGGACGGTCGGAAAGGTGAGGCCCGAGAAATCCGTGCGCAGGCGGCGGTCGGCGCCGGAATGGGGCAGGACGAACAGCAGGTCGCGTGGCTTGGTCAGCCCGGATTTTTCCAGCGCGGCGGCGATCTTGGGGCCCACGCCATCAAGGGCCGTGATGGCCCCGAAGAGGGGGAACAGGATTTCCGGGCGGCGGGCGCTCATGGGGCCATCTGACGGCAAAGGGGCGCGCGGATCAACCGATCAGCGCGCGCCACTCCTCTTCGGTCATGACCGTGACGCCGAGATCCTGGGCCTTTTTCAGCTTGGACCCGGCGCCGGGGCCTGCGATGACGATGTCGGTGCGGGCCGAGACGGACCCGGCGACCTTGGCGCCGCGCGCCTCGGCGCCGGCCTTGGCCTCGGCCCGGGTCATGGTCTCGAGGCTGCCGGTGAAGACCACGGTCTTGCCCGCGATGGCCGAGCCGTCGGTGTCGGGGGCTGCTGCGTCCTGGACGTCAAGCTGCGCGATCAGGCGGTCGATCGCGGCGCGGGCCTGCGCCTGGTGGAAATAGTCGACAATGGCCGCGGCCACGACCGATCCGATGCCGTCTATGTCGTTCAGGCGGTCCCATTCGGGGCCTTCGTGGTCGCGGGCGGCGGTCATGTCGGCTTCGAACGCGGGCCAGGACCCGTAGCTGCGCGCCAGAAGGCCCGCGGTGGTGTCGCCCACATGGCGGATGCCGAGGCCGAAGATCAGGCGGGCCAGCGGGATGGCGCGCTTGTCCTCGATGGCGGCGAACAGGTTCTCGGCCGACTTGCCGCCCCAGCCCTCGCGGTCCTGCAAGGGATCGTCGCTGTCCGCGCCATGGCGGGCGGCAAGCGTGAAGATGTCGGCGGGTTCCGCGATCCAGCCGGTGTCGAAAAATGCCTCGACCTGTTTCGATCCCAGGCCTTCGATGTCAAAAGCCGCGCGAGAGACGAAGTGCTTGAGTTTCTCGACCGCCTGCGCGGGGCAGATCAGGGCGCCGGTGCAGTAATGCACGGCCTCGCCCTCTTCGCGCAGGACGTCCGAGGCGCAGCGGGGGCATTTGTCGGGGAATTCGTAAGGTTTCGCGTCGGCGGGGCGGCGCGACAGGTCGACATCCTTGACCTTGGGGATCACGTCACCGGCGCGGTAGACGGTGACCCAGTCGCCGATGCGCAGGTCGCGCCCGTCGCGGATCGGGCGGCCCTGGCTGTCGCGCCCGGCGATGTAGTCGGCGTTGTGCAGCGTGGCGTTCGAGACGACGACGCCGC
>CAYWND010000182.1:0-6155 GCA_964459085.1 uncultured Oceanibium sp.
CTGACCAGGTTGTTGCCCTGATAGTCGTAGATAAAGAAAAACCCGTCCTTGCCATTCGCGGCCCTGGAACGTCTGCTGCCCATGCAGCGCGCGGATTTCGAAGAGTTGTTCGAGATCATGGCGGGCCTGCCGGTCACGATCCGGCTGCTCGACCCGCCGCTGCATGAATTCCTGCCGCATGACGAGGACGAGGTCGAGGCCCTGGCGGCCGCGATGAAGATCCCGGTCATCAATGTCATCGCGCGTACCGAGGATTTGGCCGAGTTCAACCCGATGCTGGGCAAGCGTGGGGTGCGTCTGGGCGTAACCATGCCCGAGATCTATGACATGCAGTCGCGCGCGATTTTCGAGGCCGCGATCGCGGTCGGGCGGCGGGCGGGGGCAGATGTCACGCCCGAGATCATGATCCCGCTGGTCTCGGCCAATCGCGAAGCGGAGCTGGTTAAGGCCCGGGTGGATGAGGTCGCTGCGGCTGTCCAGCAAGAGATGGGAGGGCGGCTGAGCTATCGGATCGGGGTGATGGTCGAGACCCCACGCGGCGCGCTGCGGGCCGGTGATCTGGCGAAATCCAGCGCATTTCTGAGTTTCGGGACCAATGACCTGACCCAGATGACCTATGGCCTAAGCCGCGACGATGCCGGGCGGTTCATGCGCGACTATGTGAACAAGGGGGTTTTTGCCGAGGATCCATTCCATTCGCTGGACGTCGAAGGGGTGGGCGAGTTGTTGTTGATCGCGGCGCGGCGCGGGAGATCCGAGAACCCCGACATCATTCTGGGACTGTGCGGTGAACATGGGGGCGATCCGGAGTCCATTCGGTTCTGCAAGGTGGCGGGTTTCGACTATGTGTCCTGTTCGCCATTTCGTGTGCCCATTGCGCGACTCGCCGCGGCGCAGGCCAGCATCCTGACCGCAAATCCGCCACAATCCTGACACGATCTTGATTCGGGCTCTGATTCGAGTTTGCCCTGTGGATAACTCACTACTGCATTGCAGCATCCCGGTAGGGCGGTACAATTACGCTTGGAATTCAGATTCTTAAAAAACAATTGAAACGCGTTGGAACCTCACGCGTTCTTTTGTTGCGTACGCCCTTCGCAGATGCGGCAGGTCGCCACAATTGGGGCGAAATGAGTCGACTCTGCCGCCTTCTACCACCATAGAGTGTGGCCTCGGATCAACAGTCGTTCGATCCGACCGTATTCCGTGCAGTCAACGGTGGGCGGGTTTCAAGGGTTTGGGGGCGTACTCATGGTCCTGAATGATGTCGCAAGCCGGGTTCGGCGGGGGGCGGTGGCCGTTGGTCTGACCGCTGGTGCATTCCTTTTGTCGGGCATGAGCCCGGTGGATGGCTCGCGCAGCGCCATCGCGCCCGAGATCGCAATCCATCAGGTCTCCTACCAGATCAGCGAAATTTCCGCTCAGTCGCGTGTCATTTCGGGATGGGTGCAGCCCAGCGCAGATGCGGCCGACCGGCCCGAAATCCAGACGCCTCGGTTCGGGGATGTACGCGCCCGTCGCGAGATCAAGCCGCAGCAGGCGGTGACCGAGGCGTTGCGCGCACTGTCGGCGTTGGACGAGGGCGCGGATTACAGGGTCCGTGCGGCGCAGCGGATACGGGTTGCAATGGATTTCAGCGACCCGCCGCTGATCGACCGCCCGACGCTGGATCAGTTGCCCAAGGCAACAGGCGGGCCAGAATGGCAGTGCCTGTCCGAGGCCCTGTATTTCGAGGCCCGTGGCGAATCCCCAGCCGGACAGATCGCGGTCGCCGAGGTCATTCTCAACCGTGTGGACAGCCGCAAGTATCCCGATACGGTCTGCGGCGTGATCTCTCAGGGCGAAAAGCGTCGGAACGCGTGTCAGTTTTCGTTCCGCTGCGATGGACAGCCCGAAAAGATCTCGGAAGTTGCGGCCTATGACCGGGTGGCCAAGATCGCGCGGATGATGATCGACGGGCGGGATCGGGCGTTGACGGGTGGAGCGACCCACTATCACACCACCAGCGTGCGGCCCGGCTGGTCGCGTCGGCTGACCCGGACCGCCAAGATCGGCACTCACATCTTTTATCGCTATCCGCAGCAGACCGCCAGTCGCTGACGCAAGCGGGCAACTGCCGCATAAGCTCGCGATTTCCGCGGGCTGTTCAGGCATCGGCGCTTCGTGATAAACACGCGGGGCCTAGCCGGTCACAGAGCCGCGGGCAATGACAAGAGCAGAAGGCGATCCATGGCGCGCAAGTTCTTCGGTACCGACGGCGTTCGCGGCCGCGCGAATACCCATCCCATGACGGCTGAAATGGCGTTGCGCCTGGGTGCTGCCGTTGGTCGCTATTTCCACGCGGGCGATCACCGGCACCGGGTGGTGATTGGCAAGGACACGCGCAGGTCCGGCTATATGCTGGAAAATGCGCTGACCGCCGGGCTGACCAGCGTGGGGGCGGATGTCCTGTTGCTGGGACCCGTGCCAACACCGGCGGTGGGCATGCTGACCCGATCCATGCGTGCGGATCTGGGCGTCATGATTTCCGCCTCGCACAATCCGTTCCACGACAACGGCATCAAGTTCTTTGGCCCCGACGGCTATAAGCTGTCGGATCAGTCCGAGGAAGAGATCGAGGCTCTGCTGGAAGGCGAGATGGACCTGGCCGCGGCCGAAGACATCGGGCGCGCGCGCCGGATCGAGGGTGACCGCTCGCGCTATGTCGAATTTGCCAAGACCACAATCCCCCGCCGCCAGTCGCTGAACGGATTGAAGGTGGTCATCGACTGCGCCAATGGCGCGGCCTACCGCACCGCGCCCGAGGTACTGTGGGAATTGGGGGCCGAGGTGATCTCGGTGGGTGTCACGCCCAACGGCTACAACATCAACCTGGATTGCGGGTCCACGCACACCGCCCTTGCGGCGGAGACCGTGGTCAGCCACGGCGCGGATATCGGCATTGCGCTGGATGGCGATGCGGATCGTGTGATGATTTTGGACGAGACCGGAACCGTCTGCAACGGCGACCAGCTTATGGCCCTGATCGCGGGGCTGTGGGCAGATCAGGAACGGCTGGCCAAGGGCACGCTGGTTGCAACCGTGATGTCGAACCTGGGCCTGGAGAGGTATCTGGATGCCCGCGGCCTGGCCCTGCACCGCACCGCCGTCGGTGATCGCTATGTGGTCGAGGCAATGCGCAGCGGGGGATACAATCTGGGCGGAGAGCAGTCGGGGCATGTGGTCATGTCTGACTATGTGACCACCGGTGATGGCCTGATCGCCGGGCTGCAGTTCCTGTCGGCCATGGTTGCAAGTGGAAAACCCGCCAGCGCTCTCAGCCGCAGTTTTGAACCCGTTCCCCAGTTGCTTGAGAATGTGCGCTATGCCCCGGGTACGGCGCCGCTGGAGACCCCGGCCGTCCAAAAAGCGATTACGGATGCCGAGGCGCGGCTGGCCACCTCGGGTCGGTTGCTGATCCGCAAGTCTGGGACCGAACCGCTGGTGCGTGTAATGGGCGAGGCCGAGGATCAGGATCTGCTGCGCGATGTGGTAGCAACCGTTGCGGGCGAGATTGCAAAGGCCTCGTGACGCCCCGGATCAGGGGCGGAACCGCGGCGCGCGGGTCTGCGCGATCACCAATCCGCCCAGGATCAACGCCAGCGCGACCAGCAGTTGCGCGGGCAGCGGTTCGTTCAGAAAGACGGTCCCCAGGATCACGGCCCAGACCGGTACCTGATAGTTGACGAGGCTCAGGAAGCTGGGGCCCGCGGTCTTGATGATGTGCACCAGCATCAGCGTGGCCAGCGCGGTCGGCAACAGCCCCAGGTAGATCACGCCCGCCAGCGCAGGCCCTGGCACCTGCGTGGGACGCCCGTCAATGGTCACCGCCAGGGGCAGCAGGATCAGCGTCGCGACCAGCAGAGCCGCCGCGCTAAAGGACAAAAGTGGCCCCTGCGGCGCGCGGCGAGTAACGATCGAGCCGCACGCATAGCAGACAACCGCCCCGACGCAGGCTAGGCGCGCCAACGCGTCGGCCCCGCCCTCGGCGATCCGCGCCGGTCCGATCAGAACCACGACCCCTAGGAAACCCACGACAAACCCGATCACCTTGCGGGCGGTCATGCGCTCGCCGGGGACCAGGAAATGCGCTAGGGGCAGAACCAGCAACGGCAGGCCCGCCATGGTGATGCCTGCAAAGCCGGATGTGACATGCTGCTGCCCCCAACTGAGCAGCGAAAAGGGCAGGGCATTCGACAGGATCCCCATACCCGCCGCATGCAACCAGATCCGGCGCCCCGTTCTGGTGTTGATGGGCGGAAGGCCTACACCAATGGCAAAGGTCAGGATCAGGATCGCGATCGCGGCCAGCGCGATCCGAAAGGCAGCGATGGACAGCGGCTGGAAGCCCATAAGCGCCAGTTCGACTGCCGGAAACGAGGCCCCCCAGATCAGCCCAAGGCATATCAGCAGGGTCCAGGATGATGCGGTGGGCGAGGGCATGGGTGGGTGACCTTGTTGCAGAGGCACCTCATGCGCCGATCGCACGGGGAACGCAAGGTTCCGATCGGAAACACATCAGCGCGGGACGCGCCCGAATTCCCGCTTGTCCCCGGCACCTCGGGTCTTGTATTCGGGATCCGGGCGCGTCCCCGGGTTAAGGGTGAGCGGCGGCGGGCTCAGCGAAGTCACCCTGACGATGGACCCGTCCATGAGCCTCCCCCCCAAGCCTGCGGCGATGCCGCAGCGCCCCCAGTTCTCTTCTGGTCCCTGTCCCAAACGTCCCGGCTGGTCCGCCGAAGCCGTTGCGGCCAAGGCGTTTCTCGGCCGGTCGCACAGGGCCGCCAAACCCAAGGCGCAACTGAAAGAGGCCATCGACCGGATGGCCGCGATCCTGGGCGTACCCTCCGACTATAAAGTCGGGATCGTGCCAGCGTCCGACACCGGCGCGTTCGAAATGGCCATGTGGTCGATGTTGGGCGCGCGCCCCGTCGACATGCTGGTCTGGGAAAGCTTCGGCGCTGGCTGGGCGTCGGACGCCACCAAACAGCTTGAGTTGCAGGACTGCCGCGTGCTGGACGCTGCTTACGGTGCGCTGCCCGACCTGTCGTCGGTGCGCGCTACGGCAGACATCTGTTTCACCCAGAACGGTACGACCAGCGGGGCGCGGATCCCGAATTTCGATTGGATTCCCGCGGACCGCGAGGGCCTGACGCTGGTCGACGCAACCAGTGCCGTTTTTGCCCAGCCTGTAGATTGGGCCAAGGTCGATGTGCTGACCTTCTCGTGGCAAAAGGTGTTGGGTGGCGAGGGCGCACATGGGGTCCTAATCCTCTCACCCCGTGCGGTTGAGCGGTTGGAGAGCTACGCGCCGCCCCGCCCGCTGCCCAAGATCTTTCGCCTGACCAAGGGCGGCAAGCTGATCGATGGGATCTTTACCGGCGCGACTATCAACACACCGTCCATGTGGTGTGTGGCCGACCTGATCGATGCGCTGGATTGGGTCGACGGGATCGGTGGTCTGGGGGCCATGCATGCCCGCGCGGACGCCAATTTCGCGGCCCTTCAATCCTGGATCACCAGCACCGATTGGGCCGCGAATCTGGTCGCGGAACCGGACCTGAGATCGAACACTTCGGTCTGTATCTCGATCACTGACCCCTCGATTGCCCAGTTGGACGAGGCCGATCAGAAGGCCTTTACCAAGAAGATGGTCAAGCTGCTGGAGGACGAGGGCGCGGCCCTGGATATCAACGGCTATCGCGACGCCCCCGCCGGTCTGCGGATCTGGTGTGGCGCTACGGTCGAGACGGCGGACGTGCAAGTGCTGGGCCCGTGGCTGGACTGGGCCTTCCAGACCGTCAAGGCCCAGATGACCTCGGCCTGATCCTCAGGAATTTCCAACATTCGCGCAGATAGCGCCCAAAGCGGCCAGCGCGCAGCTACAAGTGAGTAAAGAAAAATGGCTAAAGTCTTGATTTCAGACAAATTGTCCGACGCGGCAGTGCAGATTTTCCGGGATGCGGGGATTGATGTCGATTTCCAGCCGGATCTTGGCAAGACCCCCGAGAAACTGGCTGAAATCATTGGGGATTACGACGGTCTTGCCATCCGCGCGGCCCCCAAGGTCACAGCGGACCTGATCGCTAAGTCTGACAACCTGAAGGTGGTCGGCC